>CAZXGE010000093.1:606-3729 GCA_964640445.1 uncultured Candidatus Peribacteria bacterium | reverse complement strand
ACTTTGAAATCCATATCACCACCAAAGTCTTCTGGACCTTGGATGTCAGACAAGATTTTGTAGTCAGCACCATCGGTAACTAGCCCCATGGCAATACCAGCTACTGGTGATTTTAGTGGTACACCAGCATCCATTAGTGACAATGTAGAGCCACAAACCGAAGCCATAGAGCTTGAACCATTACAGCTCATTACTTCAGAAACAGTACGAATCACATAAGGGAATTCTTCTACTGGAGGCAATACGGCTAGTAGAGCTCTTTCAGCTAGGTAACCATGACCAATCTCACGACGACCAGGGCTTCTTTGTGGGCGCACTTCGCCAACACAATAGCCAGGGAAATTGTAATGATGCATGTAACGACGCTCTTTGTTTTGATCCATTGTGTCAACATGTTCGCCACTACCTGGACCAGCAAGGGTACAAATATTAAGTACTTGGGTTTCACCGCGTTGGAATAGACCACTACCATGTGTGCGTTTTAGTACAGACACATCACAAGTGACCGGTCTTACTTCCTCCAAGGCGCGTCCGTCTAGGCGCAAGCCTTTCTCCAAGACATTTTTGCGCATTTGTTTTTCGACCAAAGTTTCCAAAGCACTCTTAATGTCACTTTCTGTCAAAGTTTCAGCTGCAATCTCTGCGGCAAAAACTTCTACATATTTAGCTACTGCTGCTTTTAGTTTGTATTTGAATTCTTGTTTTGTTAGGCCATTTACAGCGTCTAGATCGCTAGATGCAACTTTGGCTTTGATCATTTCTAGTTTAGATTCATCTTTAGCTGCCACTGTATATTTGAATGATTCTGGTTTAGCTTTGTCGATCAGTGTTTGTTGGAGTTGGCAAATATCTTTAATGTATTTGTGACCCAATTCCAAGGCGCTAAGCATTTGCTCATCGGTCAGTTCGTTGGCTCGTGCTTCTACCATCATTAGGGCGTCTTCTGTACCGGCAACAATTAAATCTAGATCGCCAGTTTCCGCTTGCTCGTAAGTTGGGTTGATCACAAATTTGCCATCTACCATACCTACGCGCACAGCGCTGACAGGAGCCTCGATCGGTAAGCCAGCCAAGGCCAAAGCCGCAGAAGCACCGATAAGTGCTGTTGTTGCTGGACTTACTTCTAGATCGGCGGACAAAACCGTACAAACAACTTGTACTTCGTTGATCATGCCTTTCGGGAACATCGGGCGTAATGGGCGATCAATCAGGCGAGATGTTAGCGTAGCGTTTTCTGAGGGTTTAGCTTCGCGTTTGATATAGCGACTGCCGCTCATTTTGCCAGCAGCATAAAATTTTTCTTCATAATCAACTGTCATTGGGAAAAAGTCAGTGCCTTCACGCACTTCCGAATTGGCCATAACATTACAAAGTACTTGAGTGTCACCAAGTGTAACTAGGCAAGAGCCCAAAGCTTGATGGGCGAGTAGGCCAGTTTGTAGGGTTAGTTTGCGCCCAGCCAGATCCATTTCTACAGAATGAACCGGTTTTAGGTAGGCATCCATATCTGCCATAAACAACGAATAGTTAAAGGATTTAAATTAAGCTCCTTTCTCTAGACGTATCTGTAGCCAAGTGACAAATTATAATCCATAAACATCTGTTCTGAACAAAAGCTTATGAACTGCAATCTGTAACTTGACCCTCTAGTAGTAAAGGAGCTCTTTGATGATAACCGATTTATTTTTTCAAGGAAAGCTTTTCTGAAACTGTGTCGAATTGCTCTTTCTTGTTGTATTTCATGTAGTTGAGAAGACGTCGTCTTTTACCAACTAAACCAAGCAAACCTCTGCGAGAGTGGTTGTCTTTTGGGTGAGATTTTAGATGTTCTGTCAGTTCATTGATTCTGTGTGTCAAAATCGCAACCTGTACGGCAGCAGAACCGGTATCGCCCGTAGATTGAGCAAATTCTTGGATGATTTTTTTCTTCTCTTCGCGCTGCATAGCTATTTAGATAAAGTTAATTTAATGAAAAGCAACAAGGATAGTAGTTCATAATTGAAGTCTTGGCAAGGGAACTTTCTAACTCACAAGCTTATCGAGCTTGCCTAGTTTAATTGCTAGAGCCACTTCGGAGGCAATGCGGTCGCCGTAGCTGTAGTTTTCGCCGTATAAATAGCCAGTGTATGGTGTGAATCTCGTTCCCGGCGAACCTGGAATCCGCATGGAAACATCGAAAATCACCAGCTCCTCTCTGCCACTAAGGCTATCAACTGCACCTTGTAGGGCAAATGGACCAATGATGCCTGTGGCCAAAAGTTCCTTAGTTGTGTGGACGAATTTTTCACCGATTTCGTAGGCTTTTTCGATTAATGATTCTTTGATGGTACAAGCTACATGTCCAGTTTCGACCATAGTCGGCTTAAAGCCACTGTCTAGAAGTTGGCTTTGTTGCTTGGCGTTAAGACGCAAAAAGCCATCTAGATTGGTTTGCCTGCGCATGTCTGTACCCATTAATTCTAATTCCTCCGTCAGTGGTGAGTAGAAGAAATTGAAATTCACTTGAGCACCTAGGATAAATTCTTCGATCGTGGCCGTTTCTACGATTTCGGCTGTAGTGGAGCCGTTTTTGATCATTTCTTCGCTAATCTGGAAGTAATCTTGTTCGCGGTTGATGACGAAGAATGCTCGTTCGTAGCTGCGCAATGCTTCGTGTGCTTTGATGATTAGGGGGCCTCCTTTATTGCTGACAAAATGTTCATCTAGTAGTTTTCGTAGTTCGGTTTCGCTCAGCTTGGTGCCACCGGGGCGGAGGATTTTGGGCGTTCTGATGCCGGCTTGAGCCAGAATTTCGTATTGATTGGGGCTGGCATCGCGCTCTTCATATTTTACATAAGTTCGATTGCCTAGGATCGGTACATTGAAAGCGGTTTCGATCTCGGGGAAGTTGCAGTAGACCCAAAAATAGCGATTGTGAATAAAAATTGTGTTCATGCTTCGCAATTGCTCTTGGATTTCCGGTTTGACGATATCGGCAAATTTATCGACAACGATGACTTCATCAACTACGCCTTTTTCTTTGCTGCTGCCTGCAAATTCGGGACGAGTGCGGTAGTATTTACTGTAAGTTTGCTGGCGATTTTTTTCGGCGTGACCATTACAGGAATTGTCATGATGGGATAT
>CAZXGE010000093.1:0-596 GCA_964640445.1 uncultured Candidatus Peribacteria bacterium | reverse complement strand
CGAAAACCAAGTATTTTGGCTCCGTCACAAACATCTAACGCTCTATGGCCACCGAGAACTCCGATTGTAATCTTAGTTTGGTCGTAATTTTTTAAAACAGCAACGATATCCATAATTTTGGCGACTTAAGTTTGGTAAGTTGGGTAAGTTCTGAAAAACGATGAAACTCCAGGAAGTAAGGAATTTACGACCGAGACATATTAGTGATACGATGAGTAGTAAATTCCGCAGTTGACACAGAGGTTCACATTTTTCAGAACTTACTTGAGCTGATCTTAGCTGATCGATGCTTAATTTGGCAAACAGAAAACCAGTAATTGGTGGGCGGCTGCCGTACCTAAGTGTTGCGTAGCTACATTAGCTTACAAATCCGGCTTTAATAGCTGCTGTTTTTGTGGCGCTGGCAATTTGATCTTTCGGTGGATGGATGCTGTTTGCACCTTCGTTATTACCGTCAATTGGGTACCAATGTACATTTGGGTTATCTTTAAGTGCTTTCTGAAGTGCTAGGTTACTACTATTGTTTTCGCCATTTTTTTGTGGCCAAGATGGCATTAGTACTTTGATGCCAAGGTCGTTAAATAGTTTGATCGTAG
>CAZXGE010000092.1:0-3730 GCA_964640445.1 uncultured Candidatus Peribacteria bacterium | reverse complement strand
AATTTGGGTTATAAAGCTTATGGAGAATTTATAGCTGAACTTCGAAAATTTAATAAGCCAATTATTGCTAGCGTTTCTGGCGAATCACCCGAAGAAAATGCGATGATGGTTAAGCTTTTTCAGGAAGCTGGTGCCGATCTTATTGAGGTGAATTTGTCTTGTCCAAATATTCCGGGCCGTCCGCAGGTGGCATATGATTTGGAGCAAACGGAAGCGAATTTAAAAGCGATAACAGGTCTTGGCTCTGTGCCGATCGGCCTAAAATTACCACCATTTTATAGTCAAGTTCATATCAAAGAGTATGCGGAGGTTTTATTGAAATCAGAAATTCGTTTTATCTCTACAATCAATTCGATTGGTAATACTTTAGTGATTGATCCGGAAGCAGAACGGTCGGTGGTAAAGCCCAATAATGGTCTGGGTGGCTTGAGTGGACCATTTATTAAACCCGTGGCGTTGTCAAATGTGCGAATGTTCTACCAGGCGTTTCGAGGTGAAATTCAGATTTTTGGGGTTGGTGGTGTAAGTAGTGGTACTGTTGTTCGTGACTTTATGTTGGCTGGGGCAGATGCGGTACAGGCTGGGATTGTGTTCTGGAACGAAGGACCTGATTGTTTTGCCAGAATCAATAAAGAATTTGACGAATTGCTGGATCGTAAAGGCTATATGGCTGCTCGTGATCTTGTTGGTAAGCTGAGAGATTATTAGATAATCTTTAATTAGAAGCTGAAAATTGGTCCTGCATAGGCTTGCCAATATTCATTTTCGTCGATCGCAATTTCGCCTGTTAGTTGTAGCCCGAAGTGATCGCTGGGGTAGATGTAAATTTGAGCTCCTAGTGTGGTTTGATTGCCTAAATCTTCTTGGCAAACCGCTTCTTCATTACCTTCTGCACAAAATGCATCTTTGTGTGAGTTGGAAGCTAATTCTCTGAGTGGGTTGGTGCCATGGCTTAATTCTAGACCGAAACCGAAGCTTCTAGTTGGGAAAATGCTGAGACCAGCTTCGATGCCACCAAATTGGAAATTGTCGGCATTTGGTGGATACAAGGCGTCGATACCAAGATGAAATCGGACTGGGCTTGTGACTACGGCTAGATTTAGGCTGCCAGTTAGAGCAGAATCGTCACCAGCTATGGCAACGTCAACTTCAGGGCCGAGATAAATTTTCAACTTGCCGTCATTAACAACTTGACCGTCATAGCGGAAGCCAAAAGATGTTACCGGTACTTTGCTTTGGCCAGCTGGACTATCCACAGTCGCAAGGTGTTGGCTGAGATTGGCGGCAATGCGATGAGTGTCTGGGCATTTGTCGCAATTATCTTTTTTTTGGGCGTCATTGTTGATGTCGATTCCAGTGCCAAGGACATTGATCTCGGGATTTTCTTCGGCGTGGGCAGGTTTAGTTGTGGCAGTGGTGGCAGCGATTGCGGCTGCGACAGCTAAGAGTAGTGCACGGAGTTTTGGATCGGCTGGGTGTGCTTGTGGTGATTGTTTAGAGTTTGCTAATTCTGTGAGACTTGGTTTGTGCATATAGTTTGTAGTTGTGCTTGCAGCTATTTATAAAAATTCAAGTTTATATTTTGATTATTTTACTGGTTTTGTCAATGGTGGAATTGTATTTTTTATTTCCTTGATGCAGTTGGGTACTGTCCCGATTAAGCCAGCGAATATACCGATGATTACTAGGGTTCTCAGTCGAATAAGTTCTCTGTTTTGATTTGTTAGTTGAAATTCTAATTGGTTGATATAGTGGATTTGTGGTTTATTTAGTAGATTTTTGATTCTATCATTTAGCCTTTTGATGATTTCACCTAACTGGATGATTTGGCGTGCTTGTTGTAAGATTCTTCTTTTGTCTGGAGTTAGTGGTTCTGGCTTTGGTGGTTCTGGCTTTGGTGGTTCTGGCTTTGTTTGGGGTTGACCTGGCGCTAGTAGAACCATGGTATTTATTATTAATAATTTTTAAATTTAACATGATTTCTAGATCCAGGCAATGATTTTCTGTTCAATGATTTTTTTGGGTGTTGTGTATTTTTCGCGATTTAATTTTTGCAGTTTTTGTTTTCTGTTTGCAGCTTGGGTTGTTGGCTTGGGTGTGGGTAGAGTGATTAGGGAACAAGCGGTTTGCGGTTGGCCCGATACGAGAATACGGCTGTAGGCTTCGTATTTGGGGAGATTAGTGATATCATTAGGACTTAGGAGTTCGTTATATTGTTGGGCTAAGTATTCGCTATCCTCTACTCCCATTTGAAAATTTAGAATTGTCCCAACATTGCCAAAAACGGCATCTTTGACTTCTAATGGCATTTGATTAATGAATTGATTGGCGAGTGTGAGGCTTAGGCCGTATTTGCGAGCTTCAGAGAGAATTGTAGCAAAAGAATCGGTAGCGAAATTTTGAAATTCATCGACATAGAGGTAAAAAGGTTTCCGGTCTGATTCTGCTAGATCGGCGCGACTCATGGCTTCGATTTGCAGTTTACTGACTAGTAAAGCTCCTAATAATTCTGTGTTGTCTTCGCCAATCTTGCCTTTGGATAGATTAATGATCACGATTTTTTGTTTGTCCATTGCATAGCGAAAGTCGAAGCTGGAATTGATTTGTCCCAAAATATTGCGCATGTCGGGGTTGCTAAGAAATTGCCCAACTTTATTGAGGATGGGGCTAATGACTTCTTGTTTAGCTTTGTCTGTTAGTGGTAAAAATTCGAGATTGAAAAAATTTTTAACAACGGGATCGACACTTTGATCAATAATTTTTTGACAAAATTTAGTGTCAGTTAAAAGTCGTGGTAAGCTTAAAATGCTGTGTTTAGTTTGTGAACTTAGTAAGGCGATTAGCGAGTTTCTGAGTACATATTCTAGGCGTGGTCCCCAGCTGTGGGCGAATAGTTTCTTAAATGCGGTGACGATGTTGCTGGCGATTAGGGCATAGGGTTGATTTTGTTTATTGTCTAATAGGTTTAGGGCAATTGGGTTTTCTCGGTCGGCAACATCAAATAGAATTAGATCGTTTTGGCGATTTTTGGGTATATAGTTGATGATATTGTCAGCCAAGTCACCATGGGGATCGATTAGGCAGATGCCATTTCCAGATTTTAGATCTTGGATAATTAAGTTTTCTAGGAGGGTTGATTTGCCCATGCCAGTTTTGCCAACGATGTAGAGGTGTCTGAGGCGGTCGGACTCATTTAGCCCTAGTGGTTGATTTCCATTGCGATAGTTGCTTTTTCCTAAAATTATTTGTGGTTTGGTTTTTTCGAGTAAGTTTGTTGGTGGGAGTTTTTTGTATCTGATTAGATCTAGATTGGGACTTTTGACTGTGTTTTGGGGCAAGTGATAAATTGTTGCTAGTTCTTCGCTGTTGAGGATGAAACTAGATTTTTTGGGCTTATTTTTATAATTTGTAATTACAAAAGAATTGCTGCTTGGTAGGTTGTAAATTTGAAAAGCGTTGAGGATTTTGGCGTGAGTGGCTTTGATGTTAACTAAGAAAAGTGGTTTGGTGATTTTGTCGATCGCCGCTTCTAGGCTGGTTTCGCGGCTGTGTTGCCTTTTTGTTTCCTCATCTAAGCTTATTTTCTGAAAATTAGTTGTGAGATTCTTGAGGAAAAATCTGAAAAACAATGGAAATAAGATTAGTTTCAGGGCTAGGTTGCGAGTAATATAGAGTTTGATGAAGATTTTGCGTAGTTGGTTGTTTTGGGGAAACCAATTGCTGTGGATTA
>CAZXGE010000091.1:0-3761 GCA_964640445.1 uncultured Candidatus Peribacteria bacterium | reverse complement strand
AGGTACTTCGGCGGCATTGGCTGTAGCTTTGGCGGAGTATTGTTATCCTTTTTTGCAGCGCAACTGGCAGAGCCAAATTGCGAAAATTATTGCGCAAATGGAAAACCAGCAGCATGGTAAAGCATCGGGAGTGGATCAGTTTTTGGTCTGTCAGGATCCGGGTGTTTATACATTTCAGGCTGGTGCTGGCCATAAGCTGGCGGAGGCATTCCCCTTTCCTTTTGTGATTATTAATACTTTTGGTGGGACAAGTACGGCGCAAATGGTGCAGCAAGTATCACAATTTTATGAACTAAATCGCTCAAAGGGGTTTACTATTATGCGTAAGTTGGGTCATTTGGCTTACGATTTGTTGAAAGGCTTGGAGGAGCGTGAATTTAGTAAGATTTATCAAGACTTGGAGACGGCTATGGATTTGTTGAATGATTTGGGTGTTGTTGATACTAAGGTTTATGATTTTTGTCGTTATTTGCGCAGTTTTAAAATTGCAGCCAAGATTACTGGTGCTGGTGGAGTTGATGGAGGTTCGGGTGCTGTTTTGGTTTGTTATGAAGATCCGGAAGCATATAGTTTGATTCGTGGGCTTATTGATAAATATGATTTTGAGTTAATTTACAAAGCTAATAAAACAGAAAATGGCTATCAGTAGATCTAATTTGGCATTGTTGAAATATTTTGGTGTTGAGGGTGAGGAGCGTTTGGCTAAGAAGCCTTCTTTTGCCATTGCCCTAAACCAGCTTGAGGTAAATGTAACTGTTGAGCCTTGTGTTGATCCGGTCGTTCGTGAGTTGGATATTGATGCGGCTGTGGATCTGGAGCGAATTGCCGATTTTTGTGAGCGTTTGTTTTTTGTTTTTGGTCTTTCTGGCGGTTTTGTTTTGCGAAGTCGTGCTAATTTTCCGATTGCCTTCGGTTTTGCTGGTTCGGCAGCTGGTTTTGCGGCGATCAGTCGAGCGTTTGCCGAAGCTTACAATTTGAATCTTAACGACAATAGATTTTATGATTTGTTGGCTTGGGAATCTGGTTCGGCGTTGCGGTCATTGGCTGGTTATGATTTTGTGTTTTGGGATCCTGTTCGGCGTTTGATCCAAGATTTTTCTGCTGGTTTTAAATTCCCTTTGGCAGTTGTTAGTTTATTGCCAAAAGGTTCGAGTAAAAAAGAAGTTAGTTCATTCAGTTTGCATGAGTTGGTTTCGCAATCGCCATTATATTCTGAACGGGTGCTAAATTTTGAGTCTAGATTTGCGGAGTTGCAATTGGCAATGCGTAATTTAGATTGGCAGGAGTTTAGTCGGATTGTGGAATTGGAAGCACTGGGGATGTTGGCGCAAGCTTGGGTAATTGAGCAGCCGCAAAAGCTTGTCAACGAAACTACCTTGCAGCTTTGGGCAAAAATTAAAAATTGGGCTAAATTAAATTCGATTAATTTGGCTTTGACCTGTGATGCGGGTCCGGCACTTCATCTTGTTTGTGAGCCTGGTTCTCTTGATCTGATTCGGAATCAGTTGTCAAATTGGCCGGAAATTGAGAAACTGTTTATTAGTAGAATTTAATGTCAAACTAAATGCTACGATCTATGGATTTGCTTGAGCGTAGAGAGTTTGTGGCCCGGGAATTTGGTGTGGATTGGTCGAAATTGGCAACTTCTGATAACTTGGAAATGGTTGGTAAAATTGAAAATCCGATTGGTCTAATGCCATTGCCGCTAGGTTTGGTGGGTCCAATGCGAGTCCAATTTCCCGAAGCTAAAATGGCGGAATTTTATGTGCCCTTGGTGACTAACGAAGCTTGTTTGTTGGCTAGCGTTAACCGTGGTGCCAAATTGACAGGTGAATTTGGGGTTGAGCTTGTTATTGAGTATGTTGGGGTTAATCGTGCCCCAGTTTTTAAGTGTGCTAGCCCGATTGCTGCTAGTCAAAATGCTAAATTTATCGAGGGAAAATTTGCTGAAATTAAAGAAATTTTTGAACAAAATAGTAAGCATACTAAATTGATATCAGTGACAACAAAAGTTACTGAGCAGTTTTTGCATGTAATGTTTTATGCGGATACAGATGAGGCTATGGGAATGAATATGGTGACAATTGCCGCAAAAAGAGTGATTGATCAGTTTATTTTAGAAAAATGTCCGTTGGCGATTAGTTTGGTTGCTGAGTCAGGTAATTTTTGCTCGGATAAAAAAGCTTCTCTTGTCAATGTGGCAAATGGTCGTGGTTATAAGGTTAAAGCAGTGACAAAGTTGGCAGATTGGCAGATGGCTGAGCTGGAGGTAACGCAAGAATCTTTGTTGGACATTTATCAGGCTAAACTTTGTCTGGGTAGTGAATTGGCACAAGCAATCGGCAAAAATTGTCATCAGGCGAATATGTTGGCGGCATTTTATGCCGCAACTGGTCAGGATCTAGCGCATGTTGTTGATGGTGCGACTGGTAGTACTGAAGTGTCAATTGCAGGAAAAGATGTAGTTTTTAGTGTGGATTTGCCTTGTCTGCTTGTAGGTTCAATCGGTGGTGGTTTGAATTTACCTCAAGTTAAAGAGGTTTTGAAAATTATGAAAATTAAGCCTGGTGTTGCTGGCGAAGCCGCTAAATTGGCTGGATTAGCTGCGGCAACTGTTTTGTGCGGTGAGGTTTCATTATTACTGGCGTTAGCACAAGCGAGATTGGCTTCATCCCATGAGAAAGCTCGGGCGTAAGTTGACATTGTGGTTAAATATTGGTTATTGTCATGTTAATTTGATTTGTATAGAGTAAAATATATGACTGGAATTGGTATTGTGCGTATGGCTACTTATGATCGTAATGATTTGGCCAATGATCGTCAGGATGATTTGACTGGGGTTGATAGTTTGACCTTGGCTATGGATGCGATTTTGCGATTGCAATTATCTGGTAAGGAAAAACAAAATTTGGGTGTTGTTTTTTGTGGGTCTGAAACTAGGCCATATGCGGTAAAAGCGATGTCTGCCTCAATTGTTGGTTTGAATGGGCTGAATCCATTTAGCTTTGCGGCTGATTTGGAATTTGCTTGCAAGGCTGGTGTCACAGCTATGGCTGCTGCTTTTGCTTTTATCAAAGCTGATTTAGCTGATTCTGGTTTGGTTGTGGCTAGTGATGTGCCTAAGGTTTTGGCGACTGATCCGTTGGCTAATTTTGTTGCTCCTGGGGCAGCTGCTTTGTTGCTTGGTCGTGAAAATGTAATTGCCGAGATTGTTGATTTGGTTGGTTTTGTGACTGATACTCCCGATTTCTGGCGTAAGCAGGATCAGGATTCTCCCGAACATGCCGGTAGATTTACGGTTGGCTGCGGTTATGAGCCACATTTAGATGTTGTCTGTCAGCAAATGTTGGTCAAACATAATCTGGATGTAGCTGATTTTGATTTTGTTATTATGCATCAACCAAATGCTGATGCGCCTTTGCGGTTGGCGAGAAAATTAGGTTTTACAGATAGTCAAATTGAGTCAGGTTTGGTTTTTGCCAAAACTGGCAATACTTTTATGGCGACAGTTTTTTTGGGCTTGGAGGCGGTATTGAATCAGGCAGTTTCTGGTGCTAAGATTTTGCTTTTAAGTTATGGTTCGGGTAGTGGTAGTGAGGCGGTTTATTTGCTTAAAAAATAAAATCTAGATGAAGCAGGCGGAAAAATTATTATCGGTTTATGTTCAGGACTATTATTTGGGAAAAATGGGTGAACATTGGGGGCAGGGTTTGTTTGATCTAATTGCTGAAGCCGTGGCTAATTTGGATTTGGAGGATATT
>CAZXGE010000090.1:0-3817 GCA_964640445.1 uncultured Candidatus Peribacteria bacterium | reverse complement strand
CTTTTTCAAATTGAGCAAAAATCAAGAGGCCCTCAATAACGCTTATCGGAATGCCGCAATTCATTATCTAAACCTGAGTAAACTGACCAAAGCCAAAAGCTACGCTCGCATGGCTAATGACGCAGATTTGCTCAAGCAGATTGACAAAAAGGCAGCCTATCTCGAGTACCAAAAGTTATGGTTAAAAGTGCAAAAGCTCGACACCGAAGCCAAGCGCAAAAAACATAAAAGTATCTATAGCCAAATGCTAAAACTGGCTGTAACTATGGAGGATGACACGGCCATTACTCAGCTGAAGCAGGTTATTGGTAACTTCTAGGTTGGTAGACATGAGGTATTCTTAGTCCAAATGCGTATTTATTTTCTCGAAGTTGGTGTAGTCCATAGTTTCTTTTCCCGCTAAACGGACTATTCCTGTCATCTAGAACTACGCGCACTGCTGCTAAAGTTGTATTGCGGATCTCAAAAACACCACCCATAAAATTAGCTATGGCAGTAGCTTTTTCAACATCCAAATTAGCCGCTTGCATTATTTGCAAAGCATCTTTAGTAATCTTATCTGCTGTTGCTTGCCAAGAGTTTGGGTCGGTTTCTGGTATGTCTATGTGCATTGTCTCCCTGTATGCTAGGGGAAATTCATCTGGGTTATACATACGACCCCTAGGCATTGGGCAATGGGTAATTCCCCCTTTGACATATCTAAACATACTTGCTAACTTAGAATTTACAATCGTAATTTGACAAAACATTAAAAAATGTCAAGGGAATTTGACAAATGGTGAGGTCTTTTATCGCTAGATTGGACTTTGCAAAATAAAATCTACCAAACAAACAAAATTTCGGCTAAGATTGTTTTAGCAAAATTGCTTAAAATCAAACATTATGTTCAAAGCCAATAAAATCAAATTAATAAAAGCCTTAGTGCTGACTTCGACTTTGGCATCCTTCGTCGTATTGTTTACGGTTTTCAATACAACATTGCCAGGAATTGCTGGATACTCACCATTTTTGCCAGTAGCACAAAAAACAGAAATAGTCGAACTCCAAGATGGTGATTATTATGAGCTAAAAGCTTCTTATGTAACTAAAGAAATAGCCGGTCAAAAACAAGTAATGTTGGCATATAATTATCAAATCCCAGGACCAATACTTAAGATTGAAGAAGGGGCATCTGTGACGGTCGAATTAGTTAATCAAACCGATATTAGCACTACTTTGCACTCCCATGGTATCCGCACGACCAACAAATACGATGGAACTCCGGGTCTGACACAGCCGGCAATCAAGCCAGGTGAATCGTTTGAGTATAAGCTGACTTTCCCTGATCCTGGCGTCTTTTGGTACCACCCGCATTTGCGCGAAGATTATACGCAAGAGCGCGGTCTCTATGGCAATTTCTTAGTAACACCTAAGGACGAAAACTATTGGTCGGCGGTAAATCGTGAAGAAGTTTTGTTTGTTGACGATTTGCTAATCAATCGCCGCAATCAGCTGGCAAATTTCAACAAAGATCATGCTACTCACACTTTGATGGGGCGCTTCGGTAACAAAATGTTTGTTGGTGGCCAGGAATATTATCGACTCAATGCCAAGGCCGGCGAGGTAATTCGTTTTTACCTAACAAATGCTGCCAATACTCGTACTTTCAATCTGGAAATTCCGGGAGCAGAACTAAAAGTTGTTGGCGGCGATAACGGTCGCTATTTACACGAATTCAATGCTAAAAGCTTACTCTTGTCGCCCTCTGAACGTTTAATTGTCGAGGCTTATTTCCCGAATGCCGGTACATTCAAGCTCAATCACAAAACACCAGAGCGAACCTATGTACTTGGTGAAATTACAGTCGCAAGCGAAAAGATAGCCCAAGATTATAGTCGTGAATTTAAACGCCTACGTAGCTCCCAAGCTTTAGCTGCAGAATTAGCTGGTTTGCGTCCCTATTTTGCGAAAAAGCCTGATCGCACTCTGGTAACAGATGTGGAAATCAAATTTGGTATGGGTCATGGTATGCACGGTGGGCACAATTCCGGAAAAGTGCAACCAATTGAATGGGAAGATCACATGAGGGCCATGAATAGCATGTCTACATCGGAGAATGTGATTTGGAAACTAACCGACAAAGATACTGGTAAAAGTAACATGGCCGTTAATTGGACTTTCAAAAAAGACGATCTGGTCAAAATTCGCATCGAAAATCCTGATGATACCGATCATCCGATGCAGCACCCGATTCACTTTCACGGACAAAAGTTTTTGGTACTTAATTTGGATGGCAACCCAACCCAAAATTTCATCTGGAAGGATTCTGCGCTACTTCCAGCCGGCTCAACTATGGAGATTTTGATGCCAATGGATAATCCTGGGAAATGGATGGCCCACTGCCACATAGCCGAGCATCTGGAAGCGGGGATGATGATTGGATTTAAGGTTGAGGAGTAAAAAGGGGTTGATTTTGGTCCGCCACATGTTTTATCTTAATTTTAACAATTATAGAATTATTATAGGTATGTCCAGTTTGCACACAAATACTATCAATTTAAATTTCAGCCAATTTTGGTGGGGCATATTTGTGTTAACTAGAGCAGCCTGGCCAACCGGCCAATAATATTTGATTAAACTCATTTGGCTCTCTGGTTGCACACCGGAGAGCTTTTTTTATATATTTATTAATTACAAAAAACATGGAGAGTATTACCCAGAATGATCACCATAAGCCTATAAGTAATCGCCTATCAAATCGCATCGCGGAAATTTTTAAAGCAAATTGTGATAAAACACAACTTATTAGCTTATTAAATAGAATTTATATAAGGGAAATGACAAATGAGGAAGAGGCAAAGATTAATGATAGATTGCCAAAAATTCTTAGAGCGATATTCCCAATTGATAGTAACTTACTTAGTGTTGAAATTGATGATTTGGATACAATTATTAATCAGTTAATTGACTGTATTCTCGCAAATGGAGATTTGAGCTCTGTCAATTTCACTGTCGGTATGGGTGGATCTGAGTCGGATCCTACGATAAGAACACCAGCGTATATAATTTCTGTAATTAAGTCTTTGAATAATTGTAAGCAACTTTTAGATCAAGGTTTAATTATGAGTGCGCCAACATGTCGTGTTTTTAAGGCAAATAATTTGTCTGCAAAATTGAACGGTCTGGACATAGTACGTGTTGCAAATAATACAACATTAACTTTTAGGTTTTTAGAATCTTTTATAGATAGATTTTTTCCTCAAATTAGGCAATTTTTTCAATTTGAGGTAGATAAGCCAATAGATGAAAAATATTTACAGTTTCTAAAAGTACATGGTGAGCCATTGATTGGCAGAGAGATTATTAAGGATGCGGTATCTGCAGTTACCCAGATGGGATATAAACATGGCGGGAATGAAGGTAGTGAAAATAGTCTCCATTACGCTGTGGCACATCCTTTTTACAACGGATCTTTACAATTAAATCAAGAAAATGCGAGATTTAAGCAAATTATTATTGATCATGGAGGTCAACCTCAAAGAAGGTTCAATGAGATTGCTAGGTCAATATTGAACGAGCACTGTCTTTGGCAAAAATGGCAATGGAATTATTAGGAACCCAATTGTGCATGTCATAACTAGGGCAGGCAAGGTACCAGTATACTATCCAGCTCGAGATGGTGATCTGTTTCTGGATCGAAATTTTTCTATGATAGATCTGCAAACGCTTGATCGCAAAACTCATACTGATTACGAAGAAATTTTTAGTGTTATCCCTAAATCTGAATTCGAGAGTTTTTGTCGTGAATTTATATCAAATATAACCCCAAATTAAATGA
>CAZXGE010000089.1:0-3865 GCA_964640445.1 uncultured Candidatus Peribacteria bacterium | reverse complement strand
GCGGCATTCCTAATTTGCCAGATCTGGGTTTAACCGGTAGTGGCTTAAAAAACCTTGAGGATGCAATTACCAGACCCTATGGCATTATTCTCATCACCGGCCCTACTGGCTCTGGTAAAACCACTTTACTAAGGGCGATCTTGGGTTTGATCAAGGCGGATAGCGGTGAAATTCAGCTGACAACTAAGCGAATTGGTTATGTGCCGCAAAAACTAGAATCAATTGCTGTTTTGCCTATCACCCTGATTGAATTCCTAAAGCTATATCTACCCAAAGATACTAATAATCAAACTTTGACAGCGACAATTGCCAAGGTGGGTTTGACGGGTAAAGAGAATCTAGTTTTGGGCTCACTCTCTGGTGGTGAGTTGAAGCGTGCCTTGATTGCCAACGCCTTATTGCAAAAGCCCGATTTGCTACTTTTGGATGAACCTTTGGCTGGTGTTGATTTGGTAGGGGAGGAGGATATTTATGAATTGATCAAAACCGTTAATCGTGAGCAGAATTTGACTATTATTATGGTTTCGCATGATTTGCACACGGTTTTTGCTCACGCTAGCCGTATTTTTTGTCTAGATGGCTGTTTTTGTTGCCAGGGCACGCCAGTTGAAGTTAGTAATCATGCCAGTTTTCAGAAGATTTTTGGTAAAAATTTAGTACCTTTTAAGCACAAACATGGACATCACAGTCATTCTTGAACCATTTAGTTTTTCCTTTTTTTCCAAGGCATTTTTCGTGGGTATTTTGATAGCCCTTAGCTATTCGCTGGTCGGCTCGCTAATAGTTGCACGACGCGAAACAATTATCACCCATACGCTTAGTAGTTTTTCCTTGCTGGGGATTGTGATCTTTGCCAGCTTGGGCTTAAGCTTGGAAGCGGGCGTTTACATTGGCGCTTTGCTAGGCCTGCTTGCGGTTCATCTTCTAGAGAGAGTTAGCCTTAGTCAGAAAGACGCTGTTTTGACCTTCTTAGCGGAAACTGCTTTGGCACTTAGTATTATTCTTCTCGCCGCTTTTAAAGTCACGAAGATAGATTTGAGCCAGTTTCTATTTGGCAATATCTTGGGTCTAAGTACATCAGATTTAATATTAGTGACAATTGTCACCTTTTTGGTTTTTGGCTTATTTTGTTTTCAGGGACGCAATTTGGTGAAAATTATTCTCAGTCCAGAAATTGCCCAAGCTAGTGGTATTAGGGTTGGGCTGCTTAATTTTACTTATTCTTTGCTGGTAGCACTGGTCGTCGCCGTGGGCGTACGAGCGATTGGTGGTCTGCTTGTGAGCGCGATGATAGTCGTTCCCGCTCTGACCGCCAAGTTGCTAGCCAAAAATTTCCGCAATTATCAAATCATTGCGAGTATGATCGCTGTTTTCGCTGTAATTAGCGGCCTTTACTTGTCTTATTTTATTAATATCCCCACGGGTCCGACGATCGTCGTTGGTATGAGTATTATTTATTTGTTGGCCCTGGTTTTCCGTACCAAATAGCATATAGATGCGAAGTATTATCTTTGGATACATCAATACCGGTCACTGTTTTTGTCGAAGTTCTCTCCAAGGTTTTAATTTCCAATTCTTTACCTAGGTTCGGCCTCATTGCCAACAATACGGCCAAAGACTCGGGCGAATCAATACCCACGCCCAGCGGCTCATTGGGATCTGGGCTATTAGCCAATTTTTTGCTGGCAACCAGTAGCTCAGCTAAGTCACTTGTCTCATCAGTGGCAATCAGCTCCATGATTTTCTGATCATTGGGTTCTGCATAGTCATCACTGACATAGTGGGCGAAATCAATACTGGCGATCAGTAGGTCAGTTCGGGGATCGAAATTTTCCTGCAAGCCACTCAAAAGCCTTTTTAATTCCTGAGTGTTCGCGCCATTTTTTAGCCTAATTGGCACAAACTGCACTTCGGGAAAATAGTTTTGAGCAATACTAGTATGGACAGTTAATCCGTGCTCCAAAGTGCTGCTTTTGGCATCCAACGGCAATTCAAAATCTTTAAGTTCCTTAATCATACCTTGGTCGACAGGGAAGCGACCTAATTCTGACACGAGCTGCACTTTACTTGCTCCATAGCCAAAATGGTCTGGGCTTAAAATGAAAATCCGCTTTAGCGGTTGGCCTGTTTCCGCTCGTGACTTTGCCACAAGCTCGTAAACTTCCTGAATTCTTTCCTCGACCAGTAGGTGATGTGGTAGCAAAACCATTGTGGCCACCAGACCATCGCTAAGACCGCCAGATTTTGTCTGGCAGCCTAGCGTAGTGATGATAAAGACTATGACTACAAATTTTTTCAGCATCTACAGCTCAGCAATTATTTAGCAAAAGGTAGGGAGCTGCTGCCACCCCATTCCACAAGCGTAAAGCCTTCTCGCTCTGGAGCACGGCCTAGATCTTGAGGGGCAATAATTGTTGGTTCGTTCAGTGGTTCAAAGTACATGAAGACACGGATAGTAGTGTCTGGTTTCGGCGATACAGCCAACGGAGCTACTTTGTTGAAAGCTTCTGTACCAACAAATTGAACTTTGTAGTATGGCTTGTTGTGTTCTAGCATCGCTGGTAGCCAGAACTCTCGGAAGTCTCGTCGTTCTACAGCATTTAAGCCAAGTTCGCGCAGGCTACGATTCAAGAAAATGCTCAAATCAGCTTTTTTGACCAAGAAACCGCGATCTAAAGTGATTTCGCTATTTGTATAGCCTTCCCAAAATAGATAAGGATAAGTCTTGTTATCAGCAAGATTTGTTAGTTTGCCATTTGGCTCGGCAATCACATTCCAGCCGTAATCTTCATTGTACAAAGGCTCAGTTTTCGTGAACTCTTTGATATCAACTTGCACATTCACTTTGGTCTTTTGTTCTGGATAAAGATAAATCACAGGCTTGCCGCATTCGACCGCCGGTGCATAATCATTGGAAACTAAAGACGACATTCTGCCCAATGGATCTTCGAAGAAAATGATCCCATCTTGAGCCAAAAACTGAGCAAAAGTCAATTTTGCCTTAGTTTCAGTTGGTAGCAATATATAGCTCCACTTAGCCAAATCACTAGCCTCTGTCGTGTCGAGGGAGTTTAGAATTTCGTTGATCTGGTCGCTATCATATGATTCTAAATTGTCCAATCTTTTGTCTTGAACCTTCGTGGCATCTAAGCGGAAAAATGTAGTACCATTAGGCGATTGACCAATGATCAGAGTCTTCAGACCTTTGTCATTCACCAAGCCATAGCAATTACCCTCGACACCACATCCAGTCGCAATATAGTTGTAGTCTCTAGAGACATTCAAGCCACTAACTGACTGTGGGGCCTTTAGCGTTCTATTGTCATATTTATCTGTATCAATAATCCCAAGGTCAAACTCATAACGAATGATTGTTTCATCGTTAGCTACTAGATACATACAGCCGGCAGTATCGTCCTGGTAGAGCTTGCCGTATTCTGTTTGAATATAATCACTATCCGCAATGATTGCTTTTAGAGTTTCTTTGTACTCTTTGGAGTTTGGTTTGGACGAACCCAAAAAGCGATAATCCCAGTTGTATTGGTCGACCACAAGTGGGGTAGTAGCTTCCTTGATCGTCAGTTCGCTCGGTGGCAGTAGGCCTTTTGGCGTATAGCCATTGTCCGTTTTGGCAAATAAGATGCTTATATAGCTATCACCTTGTGGCTTAGAAGAGACGGTTGTCAAAAGTGTTAACTCTTTTGTGTCCGGCTTATAGGCAGCTCGATAAACTGTGTCATATAACGAGGGGCCATCGAAGCTAATTGGTACATAGACCAATTCTTGCCCAGCATACTTGCCAGAGCTGAATGAACCGCGCTTATAAAACTTAAAAGTCCTACTAGTAATTTCGCTAATGCTCTCA
>CAZXGE010000088.1:0-3876 GCA_964640445.1 uncultured Candidatus Peribacteria bacterium | reverse complement strand
TTGAATATCGCCTGGTACAGTTGCACAGCCTTCTTCTTTTGGCTTGGGGGCAGGTGGTCGTTCGTTGTTGCCCGAATCGGTGCCAGTGTCTGGGGTTAGGTCGGGGGTGTCTACTGGGACACACGCACATGCGCCGCCATTGTTTACCATTTCTTCTCCAGGTTTACATTCAGTTGCAGCTCGAGTACAGATACCAGCATCTGGATTTCCGTTGTTTCCGTTGTTATCTGGATGGTATGGGTCTTCAGCGTCAGCGTCACCAGTATCGCTATTGGCTACATCTTCTTCTGGCATGTCTGGTTGGGCGTCGGGTTCATCTGCCATGTCGGCGTCGGAATCTTCTTCTAAGTCAGTATCATCAGTTAAATCAGTAGCATCTTCATCACCCATATCTGCATCAATTTCAGCATCTGTATCCAAGCCAGTGTCTCCTGTGTCTGCGCCTGTATCTTCACCTGCATCAGCTTCTTGGTCTGGAGCACAAACACCTTCAATACAAGTTTCTCCCGTTCCACAAACTGCACCTGCGCAGGGGTCGATGTTGACGTCAGTTCTTTCACAGACACCTGTATTTTCATTACAAGTTTCTTCAGCTGTACAGCCGGTGAAGTTGCAAGTGTTTAAGTCGACTGTAGCAAAAAGTTTGAAGCCATTTGGGTCTTCTTCGTCTGGGTTCAAAACAAAACCTACAGTGTGTGTGTTCTCATAGATGTCGTGTACATCGCGCCAGACTAAACTGTAATTATTAGTGTCTACGGCTCTGCCTTCACTGTCAACCACAGGGTTGACCCTATTACCACAAATGTTAATGCTATTTGTATCTGGATTGAATTCGATAGTGATTATATGAGGTTGTCGACCAAGCGATCGAATGCCGGATAAGTGAACACCACCACCGGGTCTGTGTATAGTGCTAAATGGCTGTCTGAAAAATTCAGGAAGTGGATCTGGAAAGGCTGTTTCATTTGTGTATCCATTGTTTCCTGGATTGTAAGACGTAAGTTCGCCTCTTCCATTGTTATTAACTGATGCTCCTACGAAAAAAGTAGTACTGTTATCATCATTTGCTTGATGTGCATTTCTTATCCAAACTCGACGTCCATGTTCTTGTACTGTTTCTTGTACTGCGTATTTCCCACTATTACCATAGGTTTCATCCATAGCCATTGTTCGTGAGAAGACTATATTTGGATCTGGACTTAACTCAAAGTCAAGTATTACTTCTGGATGACAATCATCCCCATCACTGTTACATACTGTGATCGTAGGCTGTAAAGCTGTTTCTGGAGTTGATACTATATTCAACCCACTGTCTGGCGAGCAATTTGTAAATATATATGGGTTATCATATGGGTTATCTTCTGGGTTTTGACCAGCATTACTAAGATAATTATAATTCATTAAAATTAGTCCTAATTTATCAGGTCTACAATTTTGAGACCTGACTAAATCAAATACCTTTATATTATATTGATTTATTATTTCACCTGGCAATTCAGTATATCCTCCTGGCTCAGCTACTTGATGCAAGACCGGAAATCCATTTGGGTTCCGACATTGCGCATCTGCTTCTTGTGCCGCTAAACTAAATGCTGCTACCCCAGCCAAGCTTGCTAGTGATGATGTTAATCCTCGGTTCATACTATCTTATTGTTTAAAATAAAATAAGATAGATGATTGTATAGCAAAAAATCAGGCTAGGTCAACTCCAAGTCTTTATAGTCACTAATATTCATTGACAAATTTATTTTAGTTTTTTAAATGGCAGGTCACTGATAATTTGAAATTCAAATCTTTTCAGGGTTTCAGGAATAAATCTTAGTTCATTGACAATTCTGAGTGTTAATGAATTGGACACAGTTTCGAGCTTGTCTGCGAAAAAATATCTTTGATTATTCAAGAAGAGATTTAATTTGCTACGTAACACGTTATCATCTTGGTTTCTAAATAGTCCAGTTTGACCTTCTTCCTCCGCAATCAACTGATTTCTGATATCGATGTAGCCGATTGTGTTCCCCAACTCAACCAAATCGAAATTAACTTTACTTTGCAATTCAGCGAGAGTGTATTCAGAGCTTTCTGGCTTTCTGCAACTAAATCTCTGGTCTTCGCAGTTGACATTTGTCCCTTGGAAGTGTGTTTTGATATCGGCGATGCGGCCTTTGGTGCTGCCGAAGAGGTATTCACCATCGTTGAAGTTTAGTTCCCAGCTGAGGGCAGTGGGGGAGATGTCGTAGTTATTTAACTTATAGGGTCTGATGCTATAGTCGAAGAAGGTGCTATATCTTTCCTCGTCGGTACACCAGCTTTGGCCACGGGGGCAGGTGGGGCGGACTCGAAGGATTAGGGTTTGGACATTGCTAAAGTCTCTGCCCCAGTCGTTGAGGGTGATGGTTTTGCTTGTGCCGGCATCTAGCTTGGACCAGTAGCAGGGGTGGTCGAGAGGGTTTACGAGTTCATCCTTAACATAGCTATTTAAGGCATAATTTGACAAACAGTCGGATGTTGCCAAATGGGCTTTCTTCACTAGAGGAGTTGGATAGACGAAGTAGGCTTGGTCGTCGGTTTCACTTAAACCACATTTTTCGGCAATAGTTTTCGTTTCGACAAGTCCGTTGTCATTGTAGATTTTGAATTCTTGGCTTAGATCAGCCGGTGTTTTGTCGATTAAAGAGAAGTATGTTTCGCCATTGCCGTCGTTGCGGTTGGGGATAGGGCAGCCGGTTGTGTACCAGACATCTTGGTTGTATATTTTGTTGTCGATGGTTTTTTGGAAGGCAAAATCTTGGCCGGGGGCATCTTCGACATAAGGATTTTGGCCGGTGATGGCATAATCTGAGGCGAGGACACGGAGTCTTTGTTGATTGGCTTGGTGTTCTTGATAATCGAGTTGGAGAAGGATATTTTGTTTGATGCCGATGGTGGATTTGGCCAGACCGATGGAGTATGACATGATCAAAACCACCAAAATCATGGCGATAATCAACGAAGCTCCGGGTCTGTTTCTTAGGTTATTTAGTCTTAGTGACATTTGTGTTTTTGTTTGTTAGAAACCTTATTTCAGCCTCACGCTTTGTACGACGCTGAGGATTTCAGCTGCAAAAGCGGTTTCACTTTCGGCTAGGGTATCGATTTCGAGGACTTTGTCACCGATTAGGGCAAAATAGACATTGAGTTTTTTGATGCCATTGAAATTGCGGAAGACTAAAAAGTTAATATTTTGGACGCTTATGCTTTCGGGTTCAGCGTCGCCGGTGAGTAGGACTTGGCTACCACTTTTGATGAAATCAGTTAGTTTTTGCTGACTTGGGTTGTCTAGGAGTTTGATTCTTAGCTCTGGAATTTGGTTGGCGGCATTGGTGGAGCTACTAGCTATGGTCAAAACTTTAGCAGTTTGTTTTTTGACTAGCCAATCGGCGGGATAGCTGAATTTGATCAGGTCAAAGTCATTGTAGGGTAAAAAGCCTTCGCGGCTAAGGATTGTTTGGCTGCTTGTTGCCTTTGGTCTGCGTCTTTTGCCGTCACTGCCCGTCGATTGTGTGTCTGTTTCTGTAGTTTCTTCGAGGACTTGGTCAATTAAGTTGGCGTCAGAAGCTGTAAATTTCAAAGAGTCTAACATTAACCAGAAGTTGTTAATGGCATTGAGGCGTTCGCCGTCTAGGGTGTTGTTTAGGTAGTCTTGGTAGCTAGTGCCTTTTTCATCACCAAATGCCACTAAGCTAAAAATTGCTGCTTGAGTGCGGAAATTTTTGCCTGGTACAAAGCGAAATTCGATCACCGGGATGGGGATCGGAGTGTCGACTTTTGTTTCTTTGCCGTCAGCAGGAATAATTTTGAGCGGATTGATACTAATTAATGCTGTCAGGTTGTTAATCG
>CAZXGE010000087.1:0-3878 GCA_964640445.1 uncultured Candidatus Peribacteria bacterium | reverse complement strand
TGGCTAGAACTAGGCTTCGGTACCAGATAATGGAACAGCGCGGCCAGAACGGCTTAGTACTGGGGGAGGAGTTAATTCTTGCTTAAATTTTGCAAAATTGCCAACAATTTTTCTTAGTAAATCAATGTCATAATCATTCAAATCATCGGCAGTTAGATTATAAAGAAGATAAGGTCCATAAAACTTAGTCCCATGCATAAATCCTGTAATTTTATTATAATCACTTATTTTCAAATCTTTTTTTATATAAGTCAACAAAGCAATCACATCTCTCTCCAGTATTTCTTTCAAATTCACATCTCTCTCCAGTTTTTCCAAAATCAAAACAGCTTCTCTTAAATAACCAATAATTGGCAAACCTTTAAATTCATTTTCACCATATCTAACAGCTTCAATAAAACCTTCAACATCATTCAAATCCATTGTTCCTAAAACACTAGCATCCACATTCCCATCTAACAAAAATAAAAATCTATCCCGTAATTTATGTAAATCTGCCAAATCAACATCATGAATATTAATAGCATTTTGATCTCCATCAACAATTATTCCAAAGTTTTCCGCTTTTCCACCTAATACAAAAGCTTTTAATGCTGCCTCAGTTCTAGGTCCAAATAATCCATCAACTCCATTCTTACCAGAACCATATTTACCCAACCATTTACTATCAAAGCTATTTTGGAATAAAAAAGTCTGTAAAATCATTACATATTCCTTCAAACTTTTTTCAGCAACCCAATTCACCTTAACAATTGGAATAAAATTTTCTTCAAGTGCACGCAAAAATCTTTCTTTATAAACATTAGGGTAATTCTTATCAGACTCAATTCTTTGCTTGAAATTTGAAAAATCCAGTTTCATTCTATTAGCAAAAACCTCAGGCGTTTCCAGTGGACCATATATTTCATTTGAATTTTCTCCGCTTGTCTCTACTTCTGCTGGCGCTGGTACTTCTGCCGACCCTTCCCCATCCATCCACACCAATCTTTTCTCGCCAATCAAATTATCCATATTTTTTGTAACTAAATCTTTTAATTATAACACAAATCACCCCCCCCTGCAAATATTTCCGCTAGAAACCGCACAAATCCCATAAATCTAGCTTTACCTCTACCCTCGCAAAATCCTCACAGCTTCCGCCCTATCTTTAGCACCAAACAAATAGCTAGCAGAAACCAAAACATCTGCCCCCGCCTCGCGCACACGCTCGGCTGTCTCTTCATTAACTCCACCATCTACTTCCACAAGCAAATCTGGTCGCATTCGCTTAAGCTCATGCACTTTATTTAACGCCGATTCAATAAATTTCTGCCCCGCAAACCCTGGATTAACCGACATGACCAAAACCAAGTCTAGATCAGCCAAGATCGGCTCAATTGCACTCAACGGTGTCGCTGGATTAATTGCCACACCAGCCATACAACCAAGCTCCTTAATTTGCTGAACAGTTCGATGCAAATGAGGACACGCCTCAACATGAACAGTCAATAAATTTGCCCCAGCCTTAGCAAAATCCGCTAAATAACGCTCTGGCTTTTCAATCATCAAATGCACATCTTTAAACAACGGTGACTGACTAATCGCCCCCAATACAAAAGGCCCCATTGTAATATTGGGCACAAAATGGCCATCCATTACATCAATATGCAGCCATTCAATTCCCAACTGCTCCATTTGCAAAACCTCCTCACCCAACCGGCCAAAATCAGCAGACAAAATCGAAGCCGCAATCTTAACCATAACTAATATTAATTAATTTTAGCTACCAAACGGCAACTCTCATCACTACCATCAAACTCTGTCGTCAAAAATTTGTCAACCAATTTCGCCATTTCATCAAATGTCGGAGTCAAAGCTGAACCAATACAAATAATATTAGCATCAGCACAACCACGAGCCTTAAGCACCACTTGCTCATCAGAAGCCACAAAAGCCCTAATTCCACTTAGCTTATTTGCCGCCATCATCATGCCAACGCCAGTTGTATCCAACAAAATTCCTTGACTACCTGGATTCTCCAAAACTTTTTCCGAAACTTCACGAGCTATATCTGGCGAATCAGCAACTTCCTCAATATCAAAGACACCCAAATCTACAACTTTCAAACCACGACTCTCCAAAACATCCTTAAGCAAACCCTTCCAATCATAAGCTTGCTCATCTGCACCTAAATAAATCATATTTTTGTTTTAAAATCTAAAACTTATTATAACACAAAAAACAGCAGAAATGAACCAAAAACTTCCCCACTAATTCTCCATCGCTTCACTTACAGAAAACCCTTCATGAATATTAAAAATAATCTTGCTCAAAAGTGGAGCCAAACTCAAAACTTTCAAATTTGGCAATTTCTCTGGATGCTTAATTGGCAAAGAATCCGTAACCACAATTTCCGTAAAATCAGCCTCCAATAAACGCTCATAGGCAGGACCAGAGAAAACCGCATGCGTAGCCGCCAAATATACTTCTTTATCAGCACCATGAGCTCGCAAAAATTTAGCCGCACCACTGACAGAACCAGCTGTATCAACCATATCATCATAAACAATACAGTGCTTACCACAAACATTGCCCACCAAATGTGTCACTTCCGATTGGTTCATACCCGGACGCGTTTTATTCATAATTGCCAACTCAGCCCCAATCACATCGGCAAATCGCTTAGCATTTTTCGCCCCACCAGCATCAGGAGCTACCACCACGATATCACCAGGATGCTTATCCATGAAATATTTCACAAATAGAGGTTGAGCTTTAATACTATCCATTGGGCGATCAAAAAAACCTTGAATCTGCTCAGAATGTAAATCAACACAAATCACATGATCGGCACCAGAAGCCTCCAGCAAATCCGCCACCAATTTAGCTGAAATCGGCTCACGCTTCGCCGCCACACGATCTTGTCTTGCATAAGGCAAATGCGGCATCACCACATGCACCTTCCCAGCAAAAGACCTCTTCACTGAATCAATCAACAAAAACAATTCCATCAAATCTTCATTAGAATTTTGCGTACCTGTTTGCACAATAAACACATCATGACCACGCAAAGACGACTGTGGCTGAACATAAATTTCTCCACAAGAAAACTTCTCAATCTTAACTGGCTCAAGCTCAATCCCAAGCTCAGTAGCAAGTTTACGAGCCAACTCCGGATGCGAACTACCCGACAACAATTTGAGCTCAAAAGCCATATATGCAATTTAAATCTTAACTTAATTATACCAAGAAAAAGCGTTTACCGCAATGTTGACAATCGAAGGGGAACAAAATAACTACAATAAACTAAGCTAAGAATGTTTCAATTTCTTTCCGCAATAAATATTCACGACGCAAATATCTCTCAGCATCTTGCTCCAAACTAGAAAAAACGTTTAGAGACGACTTCAAATCACTCCTATATACTGGTCCATTCCTATCAATAAGGCCAACTAAATCCTTATTAGCCCACAAATTATCAACTCTAACAAAAAAATCATACCTATCTTTCAACAATCTCATTGCCCTCGATTTCAATTTAACACCTTGACTACTAGTTCCAAAATCTAACGGAAGCGACTTCTTCAAATCAGTTATATGTGCATCCCAAACATCTTTAACTACATCTAAAGTAACTACACCACCTCTTTGATCAACTTCATCTTTCAATTCACTCCGATCCATCTTACTAACAGCATCGATAGCAAGTCCTAAACCAGACTGAACTTCAGCAATAGCATTGGCTTCACTAATAACTTCACTTTTTATTACCCATTTCTATAAACTTTAATTTCTTCGTCTAATATAGACTTCCTATTTTTAAGCCGATCAGCATCAAGCTTAAGTTGATCAAAAAGTTTTTTTGCCTGCAAATATTCCGATTTATATACCTTAGTCTC
>CAZXGE010000086.1:0-3937 GCA_964640445.1 uncultured Candidatus Peribacteria bacterium | reverse complement strand
GGGACCAACATACAATGCGTATTGACTTAGAATTTGAAAACATCATGAATGAAGCTGCAATTATTGCTGCCAAAAACAATCAAAAAACTATTACTCAGCAAAATCTAATTACAGCTATTGAGAAAAGCACAATAGGCTTAGAAAAAAAATCACGCAAACTTAGCGAAAAAGAACTTAAGATTACGGCTTACCACGAAGTAGGACACGCATTAGTTGGACATCTAACCAAGGAATGCGATCCAGTAAACAAAGTTTCTATCGTTTCCCGTGGTCGCGCTCTTGGTGTCACTTGGTTCTTACCGGAAAAAGATAGTCATCTTTATTCAAAATCAAAATTTGAAGCAGAATTAGCATCATTGCTTGGTGGCTATTGCGCCGAAGAAATTTTCTTCAACGAAGTCACAACCGGTGCTTCAAGCGACTTAGAACGCGCAACCGATATCGCCAGACAAATGGTTACTCGCTACGGCATGAGTGAACTAGGCCCAGTTATCTTTGGTGACAACAAAGAAGAAGTATTCTTAGGTAAAGATTTTGGTCACACAAAAAATTACTCCGAAGCATTCTCCGCTAAAATCGACGAACTCATTCATCAAATTGTGATGAAAGCTTATGCTTATACAAAGACAGTAATCAAAGACAACAAAGCTCTAATGGAAAAAATCTCTGAAGATCTCTTGAAAAAAGAAAATCTCGATCGCGAGGAGTTCCTAAGTTATTTTACAAAATAAAACCAAATGACAGCAAAACCAAAAGGAAAACTAGCAATAGACATCTACGACCAAGACGACAAATTGGTCATAGTCGCCCCAATTGCCGGGATTAGAACCAAAGACCTCAATATTAAAGCCGAAGGCAACAGTTTAATAATTGAAGGACACCGCGATCATATCGAAAAACTAGCCAACGAAGAAGATTACTTGGTTAAGGAATGCTTCTGGGGCAACTTCGAACGGAAAATCATCCTACCAAACAACCTCAATACCGATAAAATTGAAGCCAATTTCAAATCTGGCATTCTCACAATCGAAATTCCTAAACTAACCAACTAATGACTCACAAGAAAATCAGAAAAGCAATCTTGCCTGTAGCCGGCTTCGGTACAAGGTTTCTGCCTGTTACAAAAACTCAACCCAAGGAAATGCTACCCATTATCGACAAGCCAGTCATCCAATATTTAGTGGAAGAAGCAGTTGCCTCAGGCATTGAAGAAATAATCCTAGTTACGGGCAGGGGCAAATCGGCAATCGAAGACTATTTCGATGTTTCATTTGAACTGGAATACAACCTAGTCGAAAAGGGCAAACACGAACTACTAAACCAAGTCCGACAAATTGCCAAAATGGCTCGTTTTGTTTATGTAAGACAGCCAATCCCCAAAGGAGACGGCCATGCCATTCTCTGCGCCAAAGAATTAGTACAGGACGAACCTTTTGCCGTGCTTTACGGCGATGATATCGTCGACAGCGAAAGACCAGCTCTAGGAGAGTTGATAAAAGCCTATAACGAAACAGGTTCTAGCATTGTCGGCTTAACCAATGTAGCTAAAACAGAAGTTTCTAATTATGGTATCGTCGAAACAGATACAGAATCGATTAATGCCAAAATTACTAGCGTCAAAGAAAAACCTTCACCAAGCGAAACTACATCAACAAAAGCCATCATCGGCAAATATATTATTACTCCAGAAGTATTAAATCTGCTGGCAAAAATTGAATCCGGACAAGTTGATGATGGCGAAATCAGATTGGCAGATGCACTCAAAGAAGCGGTCACTAAAAATATTCCTCTTTACGGAATTCAAATAAGTGGCACAAGATATGACACTGGGAGTAAGATTGGATTCCTCAAGGCAACGGTAGATTACGCATTAAAAAGACCAGAACTACGATCAGAACTATTAGAACACCTAAGGACAATTGATTTATCGGGCTAGTTGTGTTACAATACTTGGATAACTTTAATTCAAGTAAAAGCATGAGCCACCTAGATAACTCTCCTTACGCAGAAGTCCTAAAAGCTGCTGAAAGCCTAAAAAAACAAGGACAATATCACGAAGCAATTAAACTTTTAGAACAAATTCTTCATGACGACTTGGAGGCTACAGAGGCTTTTGAAGAACTAGGTGACAACTACATGAACCTCAGAGAGTATGCAAAAGCAATTTCCGCTATCAAAATGGCCATCAGCCTAAACCCAGAAAGCGCTAACGCTCACTACTTACTTGGATTTTCTTACTCAGCACTAAACGACTTTAATAATTCAATTAAAGAGCTAGAGATCGCCAATAAACTCTCAGCAAACCATCCCGAAATTTTGCGCTGCCTTGGTTGGTCACTATTCCACGGCAACAAAGAAAACCAAGGTCTTATCATCCTTTCCAGAGCACATAATCTATCTCCAGATGATAATTATATTCTGACCGATATGGGAATGTGTTATTTAGTTAAAAGAGAATACAACAAGGCCAAGCAGACATTCGAAACTATACTACAAAACGACCCGCAAAACGAAAAAGCTAGAGAATGCCTCAATGCTTGTCGCTTTTTTGAAAAGAAAACCGCAAAATCCAAATAGACTTCTAAGCTTATTTCTGTTTTAATTTTGTTGATCTAAAACAAAATTATGAATAAAAATAAACGACGAAATTTGTTTGTGTTAGTTGGTATTGCGCTTGCAGTTATACTTGTTAGTCTATTTTTTTATCTTGGCTGCCAAACCAATACTAAACCCAATTTGGCAAACAACGAAGAAGCAGCTACCTACTTTCTGAAGCTAATTAAAGAGCAAAATTACCAAGAACTTAGTCAAAATATTAGCCAAAATGGTTTAAGGTTAGCCACTAGTCCGTATTTGAGTGCTGAAAACATAGTTCTAACACCAAGCCAAGTCAGCCAAATTACAACTAACAATAGCCAGTTTACCTTTGGGCAAAGCGATGGCAGCGGCGAGTCAATCAACCTAACAGTCAAAGCATTTTTCGAGCGCTATGTTTATCCTCACGATTACCTAGCAATCGATCAAACAAATTTAGCAAACAAGCAATCATACCAAAGTAGCACGCTGAATAACATACAAGAGACCTACCCTACAGCCACAATTAAATCCTACATTTTTCCTGGCAGTAGCGAATTTGGTAATATGGATTGGCAAAAGCTAAATTTAGTTATTGAAGCTGAGCCAAAAGCTTTCAAATTAAAAGCTCTGATCAACGAGGAGTGGACAATTTAAAAATATAATCTATATTTAACTGGGCTCCCAATGGGTTACTTGCTTAATTGCAAGAGGAAAGTCCGGGCATGTGCAGTAAAGGTAGCTGTTAACGGCAGCCGCTTTGTTTGAAAAAACAAGGAAGGGAAAGTGCCACAGAGACAATACTAGCCGAGGTCAATTTGACCAAGGTGAAAGGTGAAAAGCCCTGTGCTACACGGGGGCTTCTACGGTAACGTAGAATCGCTGGTAAACCCTACCGCATGCAAGGTAGGATGGGATGATCGGAATAATTTGTACTGCCAAACCGATTGTGCCTACCGCTCGATCTTATAAGCGATTATAAGACTAGATAGATGACCCTTAATACAGAACCCGGCTTATTCGGAGCCCACTCTAAGCCTCGCTAAAACATGCAAAAAAATCAGCTAAAATTCGGTTTATACAGAATCTTATCAGACTTTATTGCTGTTCTACTTGCCAATTTCCTTGTCTACAAACTTAGATACGACTGGGCGCCCAGTATTGGCAAAGTAATAAATAATGATGAAATCGCAAATTATGCAGATTTTTTGGCACAGACATATTTAATTACACCCGTTGCAGTCATAATTTTTGCCCTAATTGGCCTTTATAGCTTCAGCAACCAAAAAGGTCTTCTCACTAGGCTAAGTAAGTATTTCGCTGCCAATTTAATTATCTTTTCCAGCATTGTCACCTATTATTT
>CAZXGE010000085.1:0-3961 GCA_964640445.1 uncultured Candidatus Peribacteria bacterium | reverse complement strand
AATTCTTTCTATATCAATCATCAAGCCAAAGTCGCCCAAGTTTTTTTGGTAACCCTCAAAGGGGATAAGGTCTACGCCTTCGCTTACAAAAACGAATACCACGAAACCATGAAGCCGTTTTTGGGATTGTTGTTGTAGCTGAGTTCATTAAAGTTAAGTTATATCGCTTGAAATTTATTGAAACATAACATAATGAATGTAGATATTGTTGAATCAAAGAGGGTTAACCTTTCCATATGTTTTTTAACGCTTTTTGTAACATTGTTCTTGGGGGTTGATTTTCTCCCTAGAAGTATACCTATACTTATTGTTAAGTTCTATGCCTTAGTGTCTTCTTTATTATTTTTCAGCTTTTTGATATTTACAGCTGTTGGTTGTAAATATAAGAGTGGACAAGGCTTTGAAGTTGGTATTGGTTTAGATAAAATTAGTCTTAACAACAAAGAAATTGAAGAGATTCGCAAATGGTCATTTAATGCCGGTATTAACTGTGTATTTCATATTGTCTTTGTTCCTTTTTGCACTTGGTTTCCTTTGAAATTAGACAGCCTAGAAATACTATTTGTCTTCAGTGTACTAGCACTTGCTGCGGACTTCCAATACACGATTATTCAGTCTTTGTTAAAGCGTAGATTCACTTACACAATATTATTTACTTTGTTATTAATATTGCTCTGTGGTTTTAGTTTATTGCTTAATAACGAAGCGAAGAAAATTATTGTTTCGAATAATAACAAAATAACTACTATTATGAGTAATGATAATATGAATTCTAGCAAATCGTCTATTTGGCCATTAGCAGTAAATTTTGTAGCAGATGAATGTGTGCGTTCTTATATATATATCTGTCCCAAAACTAAAAAGTAGAAATAAGTAGTAGGTATACCACTTGGTGCTATTGGGCTTATTCTTATGTTTTTCTTTGACAAACCCCCTCTTTTCCGCTTAAATATCACAGCAGTTGTGGGAGTCACAATTTAAACCTGTGACGCTCGCACCACTACTATTTAATTTTATGTCTATGGCTAAGCCAGTTCAAGGCAAGGAAATCATGGCAATGGTAAAAATGCAGATTCCTGCCGGCAAAGCAAATCCAGCCCCACCGGTTGGTTCGGCTTTGGGTCCACATGGTATCCAAATCCAAGAATTCTGTACGAAATTTAATGATCAAACTCGCGATCAAGGTGATGCTATCATCCCGGTTGTAGTTACGATTTATAAAGATCGTAGTTTTAGTTTTGAAACAAAAACGCCTCCGGCGTCTTATTTCATCGTCAAAGCCTTGGGTATTCCTAAAGGTTCTGCCGTTCCACACAAAGATAAAGTCGGGAAAATTACCCGCAAACAACTGGAAGAAATTGCTGAGAAAAAAATGGTTGATCTCAATGCACACACAGTTGAACAAGCTGCCAAAATTATTGGTGGTACAGCTCGCAGTATGGGAGTTGAAGTAGTTGACTAATAATTTCCAATTTAAACTGAATTAATCATGCCAAAACACGGAAAAAAATATCTAGAAGCTCGCGCAAAAGTGAAAAAAGCTTCATATACACTTTCGGAAGCCATTGCTTTATTGAAAGAAACAGCAACTGCCAAATTTGATTCCAGCTGCGAACTACATTTGACTACTGGTATTGATCCAAAACAAGCGGATCAAGCTGTGCGTTCAACTATTAGTTTGCCGCATGGTACAGGTAAGGAGTTGCGTGTTGTCGCTTTCGTTAGCGATGACGAAATCAAAGCTTGTCAGGATGCTGGTGCACTTGAAGCCGGTTCTGAAGCCCTAATCGAAAAAGTTGCTAAAGGTTATACAGATTTTGATATCGCTGTAGCTACTCCAGCTATGATGCCTAAATTAGGTAAAATTGCTAAAACCTTGGGTCAAAAAGGTTTAATGCCAAGTCCAAAATCAGGCACAGTGACAACAGAACCTGCCAAAACTGTTAATGAATTAAAGAGTGGTAAAGTCGAATTCCGCAATGACAAACAAGGTGGTATCAAAAATATCTTTGGTAAAGTTTCTTTCAAAGAAGCTGATCTTGAAGAAAATCTACGCACATTGCTAAAAGCAATTATGGCTGCTAAACCAGCTGCCCTAAAAGGTACTTTTGTTAAAACTGTTTATTTGACTACAACTATGGGACCTTCTGTTCCAGTTGCTGTTCAGGAGCTAAATACTCTTTAGTCTTTCTCGATTCTGATTTAAAATGGTGGTATTCTAAAAGTTTAATAAAATCGATAATATATGAACCATTTGCGTAATTGCAACAGGTGCGTATGTTATCGATTTTAATATCTCACCATTTTTGTTACCCTTTAATATCCAAAAATTTGAAACCAAAATTTGATTTCGCAGTCGGTGGCCAAGCGTTGATCGAGGGTGTAATGATGCGCTCTCCTAATTTTGTCGTGGTTGCAGTTAGAAAGCCCAATGGCGACCTCAAGCTGCATGATTGGCGCTATGTTAGCCTGACAAAACGCTACCGCATCCTCGGCTTGCCAATTATTCGCGGTGCCGTCAACATGGTCGAAACGATGATTATTGGGATGCGAGCTATGAATATCTCTGCTGACGAATCGATCGTTGATGAAACAGAAACCGTGACCACCAAAAATGATCAGGAAACAATTATCGAGGATCACAAAAAGTCTTATTTTACTGAGCTGAAAGAGGGCGGGATCTTGTTGCTTAATTTTGTGATTGCCCTTGGTTTTGCCATTGCTTTATTTAAGTTTGTGCCACTGTATATTACTGAGTTTATTCGTGATTATAGTAGCTTTGTCCAGCACAGCACTTTGGCTTACAATATTATTGATGGAATTATTAAATTGCTGGTTTTTGTTCTATATATTGCCGGTATTAGTTTGATTCCGAGTATTGGTCGCGTTTTTGAGTACCACGGTGCTGAGCATAAAGCGATTTGGGCCTATGAGCGTGGTGAAAGTTTGGATCAAGTTGAGCCGGCTTTGGGTATGACTCGTTTCCATCCTCGTTGTGGCACTAGCTTTATTTTTATTGTAATCATTATTAGTATTGTAATTTATAGCTTTCTGCCTCGCGATCCTGAGCTCTGGAGCCAGTTGGTGCGCCGAGTTTTGGTTTTGCCATTTATTGCCGGTGTAGCTTATGAAGCCCTGAAACTAAGTGCCAAGTATCAAAATCATCCACTGGTTAAACTGTTGGTTAAGCCGGGTCTATGGTTTCAGAAATTGACTACGCGTGAACCGGATGCACTGGAACAAGAGGTTGCTTTAGTTTCCCTGAAGCGCGCTTTGGAATTGGAAGCAACAGTTACAAAACCAACTGCCAGCTAAGTAAAATCAAGATTTATATGGAGCTTCTGGTCAAAAGAATCGATAAAACCTTGCCACTACCCGAGTATCAAACTGCGGGTAGTGTGGGTTTTGATTTGTATGCCCGTATTGCTGTGGAGATCAAGCCTCAAGAAATTGCAATTGTACCGGCCAATCTAGTCGTTAAAGTGCCAAGCGGATACATGCTGGCTTTAATTTCTAGGTCATCAACACCACGGAAAAAAGGCTTACTCAAGCCGCATGCCATCGGTGTGATCGATCAAGATTATTGTGGTGAAAATGATGAATTAGGTATCCAGGTTTATAATTTCACCGATCAGACCGTAATCGTCGATAGGGGAGAAAGAATCGCCCAAGCCGTAGTGATTCCCGTCCAAAAAGTAGAATTCAGCGAAGTCGAAAATATGAACACCATTGATCGTGGCGGCTTCGGTAGCACGGGCTAGGGGATAGGACTTCTTCTTATTACCTTAGTTATTCACGATTTGAAGTAGGTATTTCGTGAATGGTACTGATGTTTTGCTTCTATTCACGACTTCGCTTGTCTAATTCGTGAACGATCGGGTTGAGTATAGATAAATGCCTGTAAGTTTTATAATGGTGCCACCGTCTTAACGCTACAATCTATGCTACCCCATCACCTCCT
>CAZXGE010000084.1:0-3966 GCA_964640445.1 uncultured Candidatus Peribacteria bacterium | reverse complement strand
GCCTGGTGATTTGTTACGGACGAATATTATTACCTTGCAAGGTTTGTTTAAGTTAATGTTTGGTGAAGTTACAGCCTTAGAAGAAAGTTTGATCGACAAGGCCCTGATTGATGTCTATGCACTCAAGGGTATTACTATGGATTTAGTTGATCCGTCCGGACTAGAAGTACCAACCCTGGAAGACTTCTTTCGGATTCTCAAAGGTGTCAATGGTGCTGAAGTCTTGGTTCAAAAACTAGAAAAATACATTACGGGTACCTATAGCGGTATTTTCAACAAACCAACAAATGTCAATTTAGAGAGTGGCTTAGTTGTCTTTTCGATTCGTGATTTGGAGGAGCAGCTCAGACCAACCGCCATGTATATTATTTTGAACTATATCTGGAACCAGGTGAGAAGCTCATTGAAGCGTCGTGTCTTGGTTGTCGATGAAGCTTGGACGATGATGCAGCACGAAGATTCAGCTAAATTCCTCTTCGGCCTAGTTAAGCGCGCACGCAAATACTATTTGGGCGTTACTACAATTACTCAAGATGTCGAGGATTTCCTCAAGAGCCCTTACGGTAAGCCGATTATTACCAATTCCTCCATGCAGTTACTGCTAAAACAAGCACCTTCCGCCGTTGAAATCTTGGAGAAAATTTTCAACCTCACAGAAGGGGAGAAGTATCTATTGCTCAATAGTGGTGTCGGTCAGGGCTTGTTCTTCGCCGGCAACAAACATGTGGCAATCCAAGTGATTGCTTCTTATGGTGAAGACAAAATCGTCACAACCAACCCTGCTGATTTGCTTAATAAAGCTTAGACAAATCTTAGGCCTACAAGCCCCTCAGTGCTTTTAGAGCCCGAAGTTTTTGGGGATCGATGCCGATTTTAAGATCCGCGTCAGTATAATCAACCTTAATGTCTGGTGTCAGGCCTACTTTATTGATCGATTTGCCAGAAGGCAGTAGCCATTCGGCCACGGTCAATTTCAAAGCCGAGTTATCACTGTAGCTCGTAACCTCTTGTACCGTACCTTTACCAAAAGTTTGATTACCAACTAGAGTGGCAGCGCCATTGGCACTAAGTGCTCCAGCTAGGATTTCAGCGGCAGAAGCGGAACCTTTGTTGATCAGCACATAAGTCGGGATCCCCTTTAGTGTAGCTGGACCATTGCTATATTCAGTTTCACTCACTTTTGGTCCTACTAATTTGGTGACAACTTTACCTTTGTCTAAGAAGTAGCCAGCAATATCAATTGCCGCTGTCAAGAAGCCACCAGGGTTATTTCGCAGGTCGATAATGATGCCATTAAGTTTGTTTTTACTTTTGGCATCGTTGGCAATTTGCGCAAAAGCCTCGACAGTACCTACACCAAAATTATTGATCGTCATAATTAATATCTTGTCGTTTGTTACTTCGCCAGTCACAACAGGGACGCTAAGTTTGGTTCTGGTGATCGTGAGGCTGAAAACTCTTGTGCCTCGTTTTAGCTCAACCGCAACGCTCGTGCCAGCGGGACCTTGGATCTGCCTGACAACTTCGGCCAAACTCAGATTATTGAGAGGTTTATTGTCAACCTTACTGATAATGTCACCAGGTAAAATACCCGCTTTTTCTGCTGGAGATCCTTTGATCGGGCTAATCACAATTACATTATTTTGCGAATCTAGACCAAGCGAAGCACCAATGCCTTGGATCTCGTTGCTTAAACTATCATTGAAAGCTTGAGAAACGGCCGGCTCTTGAAAAATACTGTATTGATCGCCAAGTTTCTCGACCATGCCTTCAATTGCCCCGTAAAGTAGTTGGTTCTCATCTAAACCCGATTTTTTGACATAATCATTGGTCAGCTTTTTCCAGACATCTAGCAGGATGCTAAATTTCGGATTTTCAACAATATCTGTATTAAAAATTGGTGCCACTGTTATCACCTGTTGGCTCGGCTTGGTTGTTGAATTTGTGTTGAGCTTTGTCTCGAAATTAACTAATCCCAATGCAGTCACAATCAGGTCGATTCGACGCATTGGACTTATTGGTCTGCGGTTTTTTTGTGGCAACAAACCTAGTTCATAAGCCCTTAACATAATTGGTGCGAAGGCACCCTTGGCGCTTTGTCCAGGTAGCAATTCTTTGAATTTTTCCTCATCGACAAATTTTGGCACTGGGACACCATGAATTTGCAGGGAAAGTTCGAGAGCTTTGGCTGTAGTTAAGCCTTTTTTGTCGTTGAAATTGGGATTGCTATCCATGATTTCAATCAGATTCAGGCGGTTCGCTTCCCATAGATATGGCCAATTGTATTTGTTACTACCAGCAATCTCTCTGTAGGTCTCTGTGCTGCTCGGCTTAAAGCCTAATGTCATAAGGTTGATCCGGATGACATCCCCGATGTTAACTTTCGTATTTGGTAATAATTTGCCATCAATCAGTTCTGGGAAAAAAACTTGGCTTTCACTAGTCTTGAGTTCATTAGTATAGCGTCTCTCATAAATTGTCGTATCGTTATATGCGGCTGCCAAATCGACAACTGCAATTTGTGACACTAAAAGCATGACTAGGAAAGTGATGTAGGCTTTATGGCCGAATCGTGGCAACATACATTTTTGTTTAAATCTTAACAAATGGGGTGCATTTACTCTATAATATAGCAAAGCACTAAAAGTAAGTAAAAAATGTCCAAAAAAATTATTGCCACCGCCTGTGTATGTGTTCTGGTGATATTGGGTGTGGCTTTGGAGCTTAGTTTTGGCGAAGGAGAAAATGATCTGAATAATGCAGAAAATAATGCTGAATCTTTAATCAAATTTCCAGATAATGATAAATTTCTGATTCAAACAGATGAAAATAAAACCTGGAGGCCTCGCAAACTTGCTGAAACACCAAGAAAAATTAAGGCATTGGCGCCAGTTACTTTTGTTTTCCCTGACAATTACTATCTGACATTAGCCAAAGATGCTGAGCTCAAATTGGTCAATCTCAATCAGGACTTTGCCCAGTTTAACTTATTAGCTGGTAGATTCTATTTTGATCATCGCTTTTCGACTACTGAAAATTTTATTCAAATTCGCAATTTGGCTATTTCTCAAGCCCCGTTTAGCTTAACTAAAATCCAAGTTGCAACTGATACTTTCGACCTAGAAAATCTAGCTGGTGATATCACTATCTACAAGGACAACCAAGCCAAGAAGCTTAGAGAAACTCAGCGACTTGTTGGTGGCAACAAGATTGCCAATGTTACTTCGGTAGTTAATTTGCCACTAGCGTTTGTGGCAACTAATTCAGAAGCTAGTTTGCAGAAATACCAATTTGATTTCGCAGAACTAGTCAAAGATAAAGCCTATTATCAGCCCAAATCTACAAAAGACCGCAAGCCTGAATTTTTGCCTGATGTCGTTTACAATTTTTTAGTTATCAACCCCAAACGCATCTACGAAAACAAATTAGTGGAAATAAGTCGCAATTTGGTTTTGGCCACTAAGCATTATCAAAATGGTAACGATGATGCAGCTGCCTCCGATCTAGCATTGGCTCAAGCAGGCATGAATGCCTTAGCTATCAAAAAGCCAACTTACCTAAAACCTTTAGTGTTTGATCTGCTGAAGCTGTATGGCTCTAGTATTAGCAATGACAATCTGCTGCCAGTTAAATTTAGCTTGCAGCAAACAGCCGATCAGATTTTTGTTAAAGATGAAGAACGGTTGTTTCTGTTGCGGTCTTTAGCGAATGCTGATGAAGTAGAAACTGTAGATAGCTATCTGAATCTCTATTTGGAACTTAAAAAGAAAAACAGCCGCAGTACGGCCGATCTGCTACTGCTGCAACAGTTACTTTTGGCTGACTTTGTCGGTAATCCAGCTAAACTAACAGCGGAATCAGTTGAAACATTAGCGGAGCTACAAACCGCAATTGTCGATTCACTAGATCGTAAAATCGATGCAAATCAGCTCAAAAAACAGATGTTTAGCGACGAACTTGTGACCG
>CAZXGE010000083.1:0-3980 GCA_964640445.1 uncultured Candidatus Peribacteria bacterium | reverse complement strand
CCCCTCCTCACCACAGCCAATACACGATCAAATTCACCACTAAAACCTGGATGCGGCAAATTCAATTTAATCTTCATCTATCAACCTAAAATCTAAGCAACTAATACTACGAAACAATAAAAATTATGTCAATAAATTCCGCACACAAATTTACCAAAAAAGTCTATATTCTGACTAACTTAAATCCAAACACATGCTCAAAATCAGCAAACATTACCAATTAAGCCTCGATAACCTCACAGAAAAACCGCATCTCGAAACCATCAAACAAAAAATCGCCACCAGAAACCAGGGCTGGCTCGATATCGACACCGCCATCGACCTAGAGAAAATCGAACAAGTAGCAAGTAAAATACAAAACAAGTTCCAAAGTATCGTCATCCTGGGGATTGGCGGCTCCGCTCTAGGCGTCACCGCCACGCTCAAAGCTCTAAAACACCTATACACCAACGAACTAGCAACCAAAACAACCCCCAAGCTCTATATCCTAGACAACATCACACCCGAATTTATTACCGAAACACTCGAAGCCATCGACCTCCAACAAACTTTGTTTATCGTCACAACCAAATCCGGCACTACACCCGAAACTCTAGCCCAATACTTCTATTTCCGTGAACTTCTCAACGCAAAAATCGGCAATGAAGAAGCCAAACAGCATTTTATCTTCATCACCGATCCGAGCAAAGGCACACTCCGCCAAATCGCAACAACCGAACAAATCGAAAGCTTTGAGATCCCAAGTAATATTGGTGGTCGGTTTTCCGTGCTAACTGCGGTAGGCTTAGTGCCAATGGCGCTAATGGGTGTAGACATTCGAGCTATGATTAACGGCTTCAAACAAGCCCAAGCTGATTTCCAAACACAAAACACAACCGATAACCAAGCTTTCGATCTAGCTTATCAACAATACCAAAATTACACAGAGGGCAAACGCAACATCAATGTCCTGATGCCCTACAACAACAAGCTATTTAGCTTCTCAGATTGGTACCGTCAACTACTTGCCGAAAGCATCGGCAAAGCCGTCGATCTCGATGGCAACGAAGTCCACATTGGCATCACACCAGTCAATGCGCTCGGTGTCACCGATCAACATTCACAAGTCCAACTTTACACCGAAGGCCCAGACGACAAACTATTCATTATCCTCAAAACCAAAGAAAACCACCCCAACGAACAACAACAAATCATCAAAACCACCGACGAAAATTTCCAATTTATCAACAATATCACTTTCAAAAAACTACTAGACACCGAAATGGATGCCACAATTTCTGCATTAGTTAAATATAAAAAACCAGTTACGGAAATCATCATCGACAAACTAACCGCTGAATCTCTAGGCTACCTCTACATGTTCTTTATGCTTAGCGTTGGCGTCCTCGGTGAATTACTAAATATTAACACCTATGACCAACCAGGTGTCGAACTGGGAAAGATTCTTACAAAAGAAAATTTAATTTAGTCAACCAGAATTCCATTGAGCAACTTGTATTTCCGCTTGTATTCAAGCAAAAGTATCTAAAATCTAATCACAAAACCACCGTCATGGACATCCCTCAACTTGGCACACCACTCAACAACCAGCAACTCGAGCTTCTCAACGCTATTGCTACCAATTGTCGCTATACGATAATTAAAATGTTGATCAATTCCCAATCGGGCCATCCGGGCGGTTCACTCTCGACCATCGATTATTTAACGATTCTATACACATTCATCATCAATCAAAACAACGCACCAGTAGTTGTTTCCAATGGCCACATTTCACCAGCCGTCTACAGCATTCTTGCCGAACTAAATGTAGTCGACAAAAAAAGAGTTATTGAAAATTTCCGCAAAGCCAACGATGTTTTCGAAGGCCATATCAATCGTGAAGTTGATGGCATTTGGTACGGCACCGGCCCACTAGCAATCGGCAGCTCTGTCGCTACCGGCTTTGCCCATGCTCAAAAACTAGAAAATTCAGCAAACAACAACTCCGAAAAAGTATACTTAATCATGGGTGACGGCGAAAACCAAGAAGGTCAGGCCTATGAAATGATGAACTATGCCAACAAATACAAACTAAACAACCTAATCCTATTCATCGACTACAACCGCGTCCAACTAACAGCCTCCCTAGACGAAGTTATGCCCACTAACCTCAAAGGCCACTACGAAGCCTCCGGCTGGGAAATCATCGAAGTCGATGGTCACAACTTCAACGAAATGTGGGAAGCACTAAACCGAGCACACCAAGCCACAAAACCAGTCTGTATCATTGGTCATACAATCATGGGCAAAGGGATTAGTTTCATGGAAGCAACTGGCAAAAACGACGAAGCCACTTGGCACGGCAAAGCTCCCAGCCCAGAACAAGGAACAGAAAGCTTAAACGAAGTCACAATCACCGAAGCCCAAAAACAAATCATCGCTGACTTTTTAAGCCAAAACTCGAGCAAAATCCAGACAACACACCCCGGCAGCAGCCTCAAAACCAACAACATCAACAGCGGCACACCGATTTTATACACAAGCGACACCTCAACAGACTGTCGCTCTGCCTATGGTGCAGCTTTAAAAGACCTAGCCACACTAAACCCCGATGTCCTAGCCATCACCGCCGACCTCGAAGAATCAGTCAAAACTGCGGGCGTAAAAGCAGTTGATCCCAACCGCCACATCGATGTGGGTATCGCCGAACAACACATGGTCAGCCTAGCTGGCGGCCTAAGCCTGATGGGAAAAGTACCATTCTGTTCGACATTCGGCGCTTTCATGAGCAGTCGTGCCAAAGACCAAGCCCGTGTCAATGATATCAACCAAACTAATGTCAAAATGGTCGCCACCCACTGTGGCCTTAGCGTAGGTGAAGATGGACCAACCCACCAAGCTATCGATGACATCAGCTCCTTCCTAGGATTCTTCCACACCGAAATCATCGAACCAATCGACCCCAACCAAACCGACAGAATCATCCGCTATATCGCCAAAACCTACGGCAATTTCTATGTTCGCATGGGTCGTGCCAAAACCCCAGTCATCAAAAAAGCCGACGGCACACCATTTTATGACGAAAACTACGAGTTCAAACCAGGCCAAGCTGACATCATCGAAACAGGGGACAAAGTCACTATCGTCGCCTGTGGACCCATGCTAGCCTACGCCCAAAAAGCAATCCAAGAACTAAACCTAAGTGGTCAAATCGAACTCATCGCTGTCAGCAGCTTCAGAACTTTAGATACTAAAACCTTAGCCACAAGCCTCCAAAAAACCGGCAAACTCATCACAATCCAAGACCATAATGTCAACACTGGCATCGGCATGCTCATAGACCGCCTTCTTGCCGAATCCGGCATTTTGGCTAAACGCCTGCATCTCGGCGTCAAAAACTACCAACTCTCAGGCACAGCCGATGAATTGTACGAAAAAGCCGGACTAGGGGTCAATGCAATCAAGGAGGCGATTAGTAAATTTAACTGATTTATTGACAAAAATAAAAAAACTCATTAATAGATTAACTTTTAAGTTAATCTATTAATAATGAGGAAACAACTACTTAATTTTGCACTTTGTGCCGCTACGCTACTTGGCTGTGAAAAAAACGAAAAGGCAACAACAACAGCACCAGAAATAGTAAGAAGAGAATGCACCTCACAAGATTTAAAAAAGATAGAAAATATCGCAAATATTGTAAAAACTATTGGCAAAACGATCATCAGTATAGAGCCAGACAGCCCAGATGTTACACCAGCAATCCTACAGCCTGAAAAGACAAATTTTGTCTGCACAGATCAAGGACCTACAATTAATTGCGAACCCACACAACCAAGAGTTTGCACAGTCAACCCCAGAGAAATGGCAAAAAAACCTATAGAAACAAATGTTGGAAATTTTGCAGGTGCACAAATAGATAATCGCAAAGGAAACACAACTAGAGATAGATACAAAAATATCACACAAAAGGCAATCAAACCATTAGAGCCAAATTAATT
>CAZXGE010000082.1:0-4125 GCA_964640445.1 uncultured Candidatus Peribacteria bacterium | reverse complement strand
ATCTTCACAATCGATAAAGCCTTGGAATTCGTTAGATAATGATCCACAAAAACCACCACCACCAGCACCTTGTGCAGCAGCCGTTGGTATTGCCAGTTTAGTATAGCTAGTTATGCCAAAAAGCCCTAAAATAAGCGCGAAAAGCACACTAGCGCCTAGCAGTTTATTAAGTAAACTTTTGCGGAAATGTTGTTTTGTGTGAGCCATAAGGCATAAATAAATCTTTACATTATAACAGAAAACACCCAAGAATAGAAGTAGGCAGCAGCATTCTTCTGTAAATCTGCTTGACGAAAATCTATATTGTATTTTTGATAGATACAAAGGGCGATTTGGCCATTTAAGTATTTCGGGTGATCTTGCATAAGTTTGTAATAACTAGCAAAAAGCTAATTTCAGTTAGTCTTGCAGAAGTACACCAATTAACAGAAAGCTAATTTCAGTTAGTCTTGCAGAAGTACACCAATTAGCTTTTTGCTAGTTATTTTGGAAGATCGCTGGTGATGGTCTGTCATTAAAGTCGATCACGGTATTGACGATGGCAAAAGCCGAACCGGCTAAGATTATGCCTATGATCGCACCGATGAAAATTTGTTTCGATTTGTCGGTGTTGTCTTCACCGCTAGCTGAAAAAATATAGAGATAACCCGCATAAATACCCATTAGGAAAGAAACTGTGGCAATGAAGCCAGAGACAAAGTTGGTCATTCTGACGATTAGGCGTTTGAGGTTCTCAGGGTCAAAAGTCGCACCTTGATCCACAAACAAAATATCTTTGATCACTAGTTCCGAAAGCCCGATTAGGATCAAGCCGGCAATCCCCCAGGTGATATTACGCTTGGCGTTGTCGACAACGCCCTCGTCGCCAGCATTGGTGACAAGACGCAGTCCGTGATAAATGATCATCGAGACGGCAACAAAGCCAATTAGCATTTGGCCAAGGTTGTAGATGCCGCGAATTTCCAAACTGCCCAAGCGAGCATATTTGCGAGCGGATTCTAATGAGCTAAATAAATTATCGTTACCACCCAAATTTAGAACTTGAGCCAAGAAAATATCAGTGCCGATGAGGATAAATACCCCAAACAGCAAATAGACCATTTGTTTTTTGGCACCACTATAGACATCGTCAGCATCATCTGTCGCTGTCACAAGCCGAGTGGCTGTATAAAAGAAATAAACCACGGCTACAGCACCTAACGCCCATTTGGCGATCCCGGTCACCTGCTTTATATAGCCTGTGATATTGGTCAAGCCCGCTTCTGTAACTACATTCTTGCCTTTGCTATCGGCAAAATCATTGAGATTACTTCCTTTGCTAATTTGTTCCAAGGCATTAGTTGGCGTGGTGTCGGCATCGAGTCCATTGCTTTCAGTCTCTTTAAATCCAGCATCGAAATTAAATGCCAAAGTAGGTAAGGCAAAACCAAGACAAAGCATTGCCACAAGCATTGTGCTAGCTACTAACTTGCCGATTTTACTTAGTAAATTTTGCATAGTTCAGTTTAAAAACGACCAATAATAAAGGTATTCACAATCGCATAGCCACTATAGATCAGGATAATCCCAATCAAGGAAACTTGGATCATTTTTTTAGCTTGACCAGCCAGCTCTTCGTTGGCACCAGAAAGCGCATACATTAGCCCACCGGCTACAAGCGTAATCATCGCCAAGGGGCCGACAAACGAAATTGCCAAATTGGTAAAACCGATAAGTTGCTGAATTGCTTCCGGTATATCGATACTCACATTGCCTGCTGCTGGAGAATCAACGCGGAATAAGACTTTGCGAATTAGGTAATCACTAAAAATCATCATCATTAAGCCCATGGCAATCAGGCCAAGATTCTTTTTGTCTTGGCCAAGCTCGTCTTCCGACTCGCTTAATGCCACCATCCGGCCACCGATTCGCACCAGCATCAGGATAGCTACTGAACCGATGAAGTATTTAATGAAAGTCAAAACTATCTTAATCTTATTGTCGAAAAGTTTGGCTCGTTGACTTAGTTCCGCATCGCCACCGAGGAGACCGCCATCTTCTGGAGAGAAGACGCTAGCGATATCAGCCGATAGAGCCACGATACAGATACCTGCTACAGCATAAACAAGCATTTGTTTGGCTTCGTTGTAGTCATCATCCGATCCTTCAGTCACAATTAGGCGAATTGCTGCCACAATAGCAATAATTGAGGCAATCGATCCTAGTGCCAATCTGACCACTCGGAAAATACGATCGATCAAATTTTGAGCCCTATCTTGCGCCGAAGTGCCAGTTGTACCAGGTAGGAATTTGCGATATGCACTTTCGTTTAAGTCAAAAAGCCCTGGATTATTGAATGTTTCTGGGTTGTTTTTGCTAAAATCTTGAGTTTGCGCCAAGGTTGTCATCTCGCTCCGTTGAGGTAATATTAGACCACTGCCTAATGTGAGCAAGTTGGCTGCAATTAGAGCCGTAAGGGCAATTTTGGCTAGCTTTCTAATCATATTTTTTTTCAACACCAGCTGCATATAGCAAAAATTAATCACTTCATTATAACACAAAAAGCTTGCAAATTAAACCCCTATAACTATAATTAAATCAAAGCTAAAAAGACCCGCCGGGCTTTTGAAGGTGGAGAAGCCAATCTGGCTAAGAACCACTGTCAGTTATCTAACAAGTACATCATGAAATATATCAAAGAGAGCTTTCAAGAATTAAGTAAAGTTTCTTGGCCTACTTTGGAGCAAACAGTCAAGTACACAGCTTATGTTTTGATCTTTAGTGCTATTACTGCTGCTCTAATCGGCGCAATGGATTTAGTTTTCAATACAAGCTACAAGCAAGTTGTCGATTTCACAATCGAGCAAGGTATTAATGCTCAAGTCGAATCTGCTCCAGCGATTCAGAATGGTGGCACACAGCCAATTCAGATCAATACTGATGGTGCAGCTCAGCCACTAGATGTTAAAGTCGAAGGAGGTAGTGGTAACGCTACTGTTACTCCAGCTCAATAGTTTATTTACTAAATCAAGATTATGGCCAAACAGGCAGCAAATACCGGACGCAATTGGTACGTTCTGCATACTTATTCCGGTTATGAAGATGCAGTGAAAAAAGCTTTGGAACAACGGATGGAATCCATGAATATGCAAGATTATATTTATGGCGTTAGCGTCCCCAAAGAAAAGCAAATTATCATGAAAAACGGTCAGCCAAAAGAGGTTGAGCGCACATTGTTCCCGGGTTATGTGCTTGTAGATATGCTTGTAACAGATGAATCTTGGTATGTTGTCCGCAATACGCCTAATGTTACTGGTTTCGTTGGTGCTGGTACCATCCCTGTACCTGTTTCACCTGAAGAATTTCAGATCGTTGAGCGTCATTCCGGTAAAAGTCAGCCCAAATTCAAAATCGATTTCCAAGTTGGCGAGCAGGTTTTGGTTTTGGATGGTCCATTCCAAAATTACGAAGGTTCGGTCGATGAAGTTGATGTCGACAAAGGTCGCGTCAAAGTTCTAATTACAATTTTCGGTCGCGAAACTCCCGTAGAGCTAGAATTCACCCAGGTTAAGAAAAAATAAAAACCTAAAGGCATGCAAAAATTCACTCTTTTTACAATCATTTTTGCTGTTATCGTTCTCTCAATTACTGCCGAATTGGTCACTCAAGACTATTTGGCGAAATTGTATCCCCAAAACAGCGCCGCCAATCTCTTGGCCACCATCGATGATCCGAATTTGGACAAAGATGAGCCGGAGGTGGATAAGAAATTGGAAGCTGAGGCAGACGCTGATGCCGAAGAAGAAAAAAGTGAAGAAACTGAAAGCAAAGAAAATGACCCTGCTGAAAACATTGACCCAATTGCCAAAATTAAGTCGGCAGCTGATCGCATTGCTCAGAACTTCAGGCCTAGCGAGGCCATTATGGCATTAGTTCCGGCTATTGATTTACCTGGAATCAAATACGAAGCCATTAATTTCAATGGTAAATTATTCGACCTCTTTGATGTCAAAGAGTTAGATCCCGACGATGTTTCTCTCGGAACACTCTCGGTAGCTGCTGGCGAACAAAAAACTCTGATTGGTGCTGCTTACGAACTGCCTTTTCCTGATAAAACCGATGCCCGTCGTTTTTATACAAGAATCA
>CAZXGE010000081.1:0-4151 GCA_964640445.1 uncultured Candidatus Peribacteria bacterium | reverse complement strand
GCCCTGCGGAGTAGCCACTGCCGAGAACACAATGGATACGTGGGGGAGCGCTTCGGTGAGGGCCGTCGTGAAACGCAGGCGCCCGTTCTCCAGCCCGCGCTTGAGCAGCTCTTCCAATCCCGGTTCATAAATCGGGCTTTTGCCTTCTTTCAGCATCGCCACTTTTTGTACATCGATATCCACGCCCCATACCGTATGGCCCAGTTCTGCGAAAAATGCGGCGCTTACCAGTCCTACGTAGCCTGTGCCGACAACGGCGATAGTCATACCCCTAGCTTACGTGTCCTTTTGTGCGGCTGGAAGGGGTGGGCTGTTAGATGTGTCAGAGCTAGGTAGATACTATAGCCGCGTATAACGGCTGCGCCGTACGCGGTCACGTAAAAACGCTTCTCGTGCTTTATGAGACTATAGTTGTCTAATAGGAGATTGGCAGTGCCACGTAAACGCGAGCAGCGCACTGCGAGCGTTTTTACGTGGCGGAGAGAGAGGGATTTGAACCCTCGAGACCCTTGCGAGCCTACACGCTTTCCAAGCGTGCGCGATCGACCACTCTGCCATCTCTCCATACAAAATGCCCGGCTAAATTAACGACTAAACAAAAAAAAGGCAAGTAATTAACATTGCCCTTTTTCTATTCAAACAATAAAAACTATCTCTCCAACTTCACTAGCTTACGAGCCAATTCCATAATTCTACTCGGATCTTTAGTCAAAGTACGGATTGCTGAAGCAGATACTTTCGCACGGAATTTTTTACCAGTACGAGGGTCAATAAAAGTTTTTGTGAACAAATTTGGTAGGAAACTACGCAAAGTTCTACGGTTTGAGTGGCTGACATTGCAACCAAATCTGCGTCGTCGGCCTGTAAGATCACACACACGTGCCATAGCTCAAAATTTACAAAATATCGGAAAGCACGGTGCACTATATTAAAAACATAGGCTCTACGCAAGTGAAAATTATCCTAATTGCCAATTATTTATCCATTTGCTAAGCTAATCTCAAATCAACTCCTCAAATCATGAATCTTATCTACTTCGCCATCAGCATCATTTTTGCCCTAACAATTCACGAATTTGCCCACGCCTGGACAGCACACAAGCTAGGTGACAATACCGCCAAATACCTAGGAAGAATCAGCTTGAACCCCCTGCGCCATCTCGACATTGTCGGTACAATTTGTTTTATTCTAATCGGCATCGGCTGGGGCAAACCTGTACCAATCAATCCTCAACACTTCGCCAACCCCAAGCGAGACCAAGCATTAGTTGCTCTAGCCGGACCACTTGTAAATTTATTGACTGCATTTGTCATTGCCATTCCTTATAAATACAGCTTAGTCTCCGCACCAGAACTAAGCCAATTTCTCAAAATCTTATTCGAAATCAGTATCAGCCTCTTTGCCTTCAACCTTCTACCCGTCCCACCATTAGATGGCTCTAAAATCATCGGCTTTTTTGTACCAGATCGCTATTTCAGACGCTATGAGAACTTCATGCACACCAATGTTGTTTACATCCTGATCCTACTTTTAGTCGACTTCAATCTTCTACCACAAATCATTGGTTTCTCGATTTTTGGCACGATTGTGAGCTTTATGACAACAACGATCAAAGCCCTAATCTTAATTGGGACATAGAAACCAAGTTATTGAAAGCCTTTTACTAGCCTTCAATATTGCACGAAAATGGCTAAAATGTTAAAAGTAAAGTACTCTGCTTTCGTCGATCAGGAGGGCGTATACATTCTCGTCTATCATTATTATAAGGGAGGTTTATATCGGTCTTTTGAACACTTAAGACCTGCGATCACCCACTTACTCCAAACCGGCGTAAGTATTGCAATCCACCGCTTGAGCAGAGATCTAGATATTCCACAACTTAGCTTAGTTCTTTTTAATTGAACAAACACCACCAGGACAAGCCGGCATCGTTTTAGGCCTAGGCATAACCCCCTTTTTAAGCAAATACTGATAAATCTTACAACCTACACAAATTCCCAAAGCCGTTTCCATCCACATGAAAAACAAACAAGTCAAACAAATACTCAAAGGCAAAACTCCGCGTACACCCAAACCAACAGCCGCAACCATCATTATGGATGACAGCAACAAGCCTATACCCCAAGCAAATCTTTTCTGAATCACCCCCACATACTCCGGCTTTTGCCCTTTCACAAATAGACGGCCAAAAAATCCAAAAATACTGTACTTAGGTCCGAAAACCGTTTTCAGCAAAAAATCCAGCCAAAAAGCTGGTACCACAAAATACATATAAGCAAAATCCTTCAAAAAGAAAGCATTGAAAAAAGCAAAAAAACCAATCACAAACATAATCCCAGCAGTAGCTCTAATTGCTCTTTCATTTACTACGGGATAATCTGCCGCCTCACCATTAATTACCAAGCCAGGTATAATTTGACCATAAGCCATATTTCTCAAGTTAAATCAACAGCATAATATACCCCCACGGGTATATCGTCAAGACTTCAACAGCTTTGTCACCTCACGAATCCGCTCCAAATCAGCATCAACAACCTTACCCTCCAAAACCTGCTCCAGCATCGAGCTAACAAGCTTAGCTTTTAAAGAATCAAAAGATTTCACCGTCGCTGCCGCCAGTTGCAATACCCGAACACAATCCCCCTCCTCTTCGACCAACACCTTCAAAGACCTCAATTGGCCCTCAATTCGACTCAAATGATTAACCACTTCACGACATCGATCAGCCATAAAACAAATATTAATTAACACTAAACAAAATACCCAAAAACTATTTGGCTTGCAACTTAGTAGTAAATCAATAAAATCTACTAAGCAGATCCGATCTAATGTGAGCCGTTTGTGTCATCACAACTAGCCGCAGTCATTGAAAAGCTCTAAACCTAAGCAGATTCGATCTAATGTGAGCCGTTTGTGTCATCACAACTAGGCACACATTAGATCGAATCTGCAATTACGCCATCATAGCTCAGTTGGTAGAGCGCATCCATGGTAAGGATGAGGTCTCGGGTTCAATTCCCGATGATGGCTCCATTTCAAAAAACCGACCTACGAAAAATTCAAACTTGCAATTTTGTCAAATAAATTGTAATTTAACACAAACTACCAGCACCAATCTAATCAGTCAGCAATCATGACTAATCTTCAGCATACAAAGCCAAACATCGACCAATACCTAATCGCAGGCGAAAGACCGAGCTTAAACGAACAAGAAAAAAAACGGATCAAAGCAGAAATTCAAAAATACCTAAACCTACTAAAGGATAATGCTGCTGTAACCGGCAATTACACCTGGCGTTTCCCTAGCACCAACTCCCAAACAACACTTACTCCCGATGAAAAAAATGAGCAAATCGCTCAAGACAATTTAGCAAACCTAGCCAACAAAGATTACTTAATCAAAGGCCTAGCCAGCCGCATCGACCCAGAGCTAACAAGCCAAATCGAAGAACTACTCTACGAAATTACACTCCAAAGAAAACTACAAGGCGAATCTCCCTACACAGAAAAAGCAATAGAAATGCTAGTCATCGAAATTCTTTATGGTGATTTTTTATGGCGCACCCATAGACGCAAAGCCCAAGCAAGCCCGCTCTACTTCCGCACGCATCTGATGGCAGCAGCGCTGAATCATGCCAAATCAGGCTTTACCAGCCTACCTCGCATTTTAGCAGCTCTCAAACACGACGACTACGAAGATTTACTAATTCATAAACAGTTCGAAAACAACAAATTAGCAGCAAAACCAAACCCCAAACTACTCTTTGCTGATCTGCTTTACATAGACCAAACAAGCACCCCCAATGACACAATCCAAACAACTCTGGCACAAATTCAAACCCAGGTAGCATTAACTGTAGAGGGATTAACTACAATCGCAGATTCGGAATTATCATCAGATGAAAAAGACAAACAAAAAAACCTAACATACATTCAAAATTCAATTAAAGCTACAAACATTGCCGTGACAAAAGTTTTAGAGCAAATTCAAAATGCAGAAACATTAGATGGATTAGGACAAGATAGACAAAAAGAAAAAGCAAAATCAATGCTCTTACTCCATGTCACTATGGCCAAGATCTTAGAACTAGATCTTGCTATCGACGCGCTAATAGTACCACTGTTGACAATCCTAAACGCTGAGGCATTGC
>CAZXGE010000080.1:0-4156 GCA_964640445.1 uncultured Candidatus Peribacteria bacterium | reverse complement strand
TTTCCAATATTCAGCCGCTTCGAATGTAGTATCAATTTCTGTACAGTCAGCTTGTGGATCACCAGAGCCAAGGCAGACATTGACACCAGCACGAAGCGAATCGAAGTAGCTATTTTCAAAACTTAATACAGTTGAATTCTCGCCAATTACTGCGCCAACTGTGTCTACGCCACTGACATTAGCCGTGCTAAAAACATCAGTTAGGCTAACGGCACTAGTTGAAGTTAGACCAACGATCCCACCGACATTGTCATTACCAAAAATAAATCCAGTACTGTAGCTGCGTTCAATGCTCACCGCAGAGGCATAGCCAGCAAGGCCACCGAAATTGCTGATGAATAAGGCTGTATCCGTTATGTTCATTGCACTATAAGAATCCAGAATCGTCAGGATACTGGAATGGCCAACTAAACCACCGACATTGCCGATGGCCTCAATATCGCCAACTGCATAACTGCGCTCAATTGCCGGTAGTTCAAAGTCGTAATCGATCGAAGCAGAGCCAGCTAGACCTCCAACTTGCGAGCCGTCTGCAAAAATATTGCCCGTGAATGAGCTTCCCAAAATTCTACTTTGGATAAGACTACCAGTTAAACCACCAACACTGCCGCTATCAGTTATGACGGCATTTGTGGCATGAACATTAATGACTTGTGAGCTTTCGATAGTACCAGCGAGTGAACCTACATATTCACCGCCGATCAGGGCATTGGAGTCACCGTCACCTTGCTGGTAGCCAGCAACAAGATTTAAATCTTTAACTATTGCACCATTAAGATAGCCAAACAAGCCTAGGTAATTACTATCATTGACGCCATCAGGTACATTGATAGCAAAGCTAATGGTGTTGTCATCACCATCGAAAACGCCAGTGAATCCAGTGAAATCACCAGCCAGACTTGCTTCGTCCATTTCTCGGGCTAGTGGCAAATTGCTACTAGTACAAACTAGGTCAGTAGTTAGCTTGTAGTTGGCATCGAGATCTTCATTGACATCTTCTAGGTCCCCGCAGCTTTCAATCAGATAAGGGTCATCCGAACTACCATCACCACCACCAAAAGCATAGGTATTTAGGATCGGCAGGAATGGTAAAAGTAGGGCACAAGTTGTAAATGTTAAAAAAAGAAATTTCAGCTTGTAATTTTTCATATTTAGAAATTCTATTTATTTTAGTCAAGATTGTAATTTATTTCCTTATAAATGCAATTTTTCCGACTTTGACTATTCGAAATTATGTGATAATTTAGGTTGTAATTAATTTGGCCAAATGAAACTTTCTAAACTATTGTCATTTTTACTTTTGCTGCTAGTTTTAATTGGCTGTAGTACAAATGAGCATTATTATATTGAAGATACTAAATTATTTTTGCCCACTGATAATTTAGTCGTTGATCTTGGTTCGGATTACGACGTCAGCGAAGATGGATTGTCCTTTGATTTTGACTCCAACGAAGCAGGCAGCTACCATCCACAGCTAGACTTAATTCCAGCTCGAACTAATGAGGAAATTAAGGAAGCAGTTTACCCAAATGACGAATTTTCTTTCCCTTACACATACGCATTTGCCAAAGTCAAAGCAGTTTACTACAGTTCACCGGCTCAAGAAGGTTGTCAGGTTGTCGAGGTCTTTGGCAAAGTGTATAATTTAATCTTCACCAACAACGACTGTACAGATGCAACTGCTAAAGAAGTCAATTTGAAGTTCCGGGATTTCATAAAAACAAGTATCGATTATATCGATGTTAATCAGCTTGGGGTTGTCGAAGGCAAGCCAGATCAATTGCGTTTTTCTGGGCCACATTTTGATGTTAATTACCCCAAAGAGTTTAGGCCAATAGTAGATAGCGATCTGGTGGTGTTACAAGCAGGCAGATTGGTACGCGGCGAAGACGATGCTGTTAGTTTTGTCTCGCCTGACAGCACTGTGGAGTTTTTTGTTTTTGCACCATGGCGGAGGGGAAGTATTGAGGAGTATCTTGCTGTCGCTAACAACGAGGTTCTGGTTGCGACTGAAACTAAGTCGAAGCTCGTCGATGAAAAAGAGACTGTGCTGAATTATACAACTATCAAGGCTCAAGATGGATCTTATTACCGTTCCTATGTCGAATATATGACGCGTTATAGCGATGGTATTGTCAACTATCATCTCTTCGGGATTAAGTACAAAGACCAAGCTAGTTATAAGCAGTATGTGTCTAAATATGAAGAATTTAAGAAGTCGCTAGCTTTTTACGAATATTGACATAGTTTGTATTGATTTTATTTGCAAAAGTCATTATTATATCTCCTTGTCTTTTAGCTAGGAAAATTTGGCTGGAATTAATCATCTTCCTGCAGGAGAAAAACCAAAAAAGATTTTTGTGGATACGTACGACTATTTGCGGTACGAAATTTCTGAGCAATTGAATGTACGTGTTTTTGCAGAAATTAAAGTTCAAACTCTAGGTGAAATTACACCCCAGATCATTAATAACCAAAAAGCAATTATTGCTCAGTGTTATTTCCTGTCTACAAATTATAATCAGGATGCTTTTGTACGGTTAATTGAGATTGTGGCAGTTGATATTGTCAAAAGAACGATTAAATTCAAATTGCCAAGTGATTTCCCCCTTACAGAAGAGGTTAATGTTAGGTTGGATATGCTTAAAGCTGATAAGATTGCCAAGATACAAGCCGTAATGCGTAGGGTGGCAATGAAAAAAGTTAGAGAGGCAAAATTAGTTGAGCTGGACAACGAGCAGTATCTAAGGCGATTTATTGCAGCTGGATTTCGTTTGGATTTTTCGGCTAATGAGGGTGGTTATGAGATTGGTTATGGGCAAAATGATCTTGATGCGAAGTTATTGCTGGAGTTTGTTGATTTGCTTAAATACTGGAGTTTTGCTGATTTAAAAATTTTATACACAAAGATAATTGGACAAATAGCACCTAGTCAGCCACTTAAGATCAGCGAGGAGCAAAAATTGAAAACAGAGCAGGTGAAGCGTCTATTATTAGCACGAGGTGTCAATCTAGATAACTTGGAAGTTAAATCTGATTTTTTGAGCTACTGCTTGCTGGAGTGCGATACCGACTTGTCATTACTTGACGATACTGATTTTCGGGATTTACTTGTTATATACAAAAGTCATATGTCTCAGGGGCGCCAAGGGAAACCGCTACTTTTACTTATGCAAAGATTGGGTATCCGTGCTGATCTGAAGCTAATGCAAAATTTTCTAGATTGGCTGAAGCGCAATGGTTTGGATTTTAGCAATCTGAAGACAACAAAAGCAGTAGTCGAAAATTTACTATTATGGGCTAGCGAGGAAGAAGCTTGTCGCCAAGGTAAAATTGCTGCCAAGTCAGATCCATTGAGTATTAAAATAAAGCCAGAAGAAATTATTAAACATTTTTCAAGCGTCAGCCCATCACGGGCCCAAGGGTTTGATAGTAACGGTTATTTAACAGAAGCTGTAAATGGTGTGGAGCGGCATTTATTTATGTTTCAACTAAAGATTGATTTGCCCACTTCGCGAAGGCTCACTTTTGGTGCAATCAGTATGCGTCAGATTTTTGATTTGATCGTCTATCCTTATTTTGTTGCACAGATAAAGTCCAAAGGGTTTGACAACAATTCTATTCAAAATAGAGGTGCTAATTTTTATGAACAGTTCCTCAAGCTTAATAAGTTAACTGATGATTCGCCCGTAGATCAAGCCTTGTTACAAAAACAACTGTTGATGGTTTTCTTTAGTAATTAAAACCATGATCTGACTTTGCCCCAGAGTGCTTTTGCTCCTTCTTTGGCACGACTAGCCAACGATTGGTCACCTATAGTGGGTGGTTTGCTAAACAGTGCTGGAGCAGAATTGGTCATCGTTGGTTTTGGCGGCTTTTCGCCTAATCTCTCTGCAGCAAGTTTGTAGTACGCGCTTAGATCTGGTGACAGTCTAGTGAATATACCGCTGGTGTGGTGTCGTACAGGCGTATTACCGGAAGGGAATTCGTCTGCTTCAAAGTATAAGGTGACTTCTTTGTCTTCGTGAAATGCTTCTAAAACAGCACTCATTGGTCTGGTTGCAGTTGGCGGTAAAGGTGTATCGTAATCGGCTTCAGTAATTGGTTCTTCTACTTCGATTTGGAGCAGGTCAAGCGGGTCAAATCCATCCGGAGT
>CAZXGE010000079.1:0-4262 GCA_964640445.1 uncultured Candidatus Peribacteria bacterium | reverse complement strand
TTTTAGCTTCTGAGCGCGGATCTTTGCCTGAAGTAGGAGCTGATGCTGCTATCTATTTTAATCCCGATTCTGATCAGGATTTTGCTGATCAGCTAAGGTCAATATTACTAAACGCAGAGCTGCGGGCAGTCTTGATCGAAAGATCTCAGCAACGCTTAAAAGCGTTTTCGTGGCAGGAATGTGTGGATTTGTTGGTGAAGGGCGTTTAATGCGCCATTTGTGTCATCACAACAGGGGGGTGGTTATGTTTACTTTGAGCAATACAAGATAGTATGCGCCATTTGTGTCATCACAACAGGCGCATACTATCTTGTATTGCCTTTAGCATTTTTTGCGCATCGAACCTGGCCACTGCTTCTTTGTGAAGTTGCTGCGGGCTTAATGGCTTAGTTTTAATTTCACTGTAGAGCTCAACGGCTTTGGTTAAGTCATTTGCTGGAAAAACTTTGATCAGATCTGAATAGTCTTTGATACCGCATTGATCGGAAATTAGCACATTAACACCACTGCTCATTGCTTCCGCTACTACTAAGCCAAAGGGGTCAATTTTTGTCGAAAATAAGCAAAACAAATCAGCTTTCGCTAATGCCGCATGGACTTGATCTTGGCTTAATGATGACTTTATCTCAACTGTATCACCCAAATTTGTAGCTTGAATCTGTGCCTCTAGTTCATTTCTTAATGGACCATTGCCAATGATTGTCGCCGCAATATTTTCGCCACGCTCTTTTAGCAGTTTGATAAATTCAACAAATTCACGCATGCCTTTGTCCTCTGTTAATCTGCCGATAGTGGTAATTTGGACTTTTACCTTGCCGAAATTCGGCTCAGTTTTGGCGGGAAAAGCTTTTAGATCAATGCCATTGGGGATAACTTTGATTTTATATCGTTCCGGTTTTTTTTTATCCATAGTTAAGCTTGTTTGCATCAGTTTTGAGACTGTTATGACTTGGCATCTTTGTATAAAAAAATAGTACAAATGTCGCCAGGGGTTTTTGTAGAACCAACGATCAATGCGCGCGTGTTCCACGAAAATTAGACCTGAATGGGGGAGGTGTATTGGTAGTAAGAGCTTTTCGGCAAAGCCAAGCAAATAATAGCTGTCAAATTTTTGGGCAATTAATTCCATGGTGAGAATCAAACTTTTTAACCAATAGTAGGGGAAAAGTAGGCTGAATTTTAGGAGTAATTTCGCTGTCACTGGTGGTTTAGCAAGTTTTGTATTAAAAGTTTCTAAATCATTTTGGGCGAAAAGATCTAGCAAAACTGGACAATCGCCAACGAAAACTGGTTCATGGCCAGCTGCTGCCAGAGATTTGGCTACCTCTAGTGTATGCAACTCCTCACCGCCCAAGGCGGATTCTAAGGGGAAGCGAATAATTGCAATTTTCATAGTTTAGGTTTAGATTGGAAATATCTTAGCTACAGCTTTTAATCAGCCGAACCACATGCGCACCTCAAGCCCCCTTACCGATATTCAGAATATTGGTATTATCGTTAAACAGAGCCTAAATAACTTTGAACCACTAATCAAGCAACTATCTGATTTTTTGCTGGCAAAACAAAAAAATATTTTGCTGGACAAGTATGCTGCCAATTTTTTGGGTAAGCCAGATTTGGGCATGGCACGAAATAAATTGTTAAACGAAGCGCAATTGGTCATCGTAATTGGTGGCGATGGCACTTTACTGAGTGTGGCTCGCGAGTTAACTGATCGGCCAGTGCATGTGCTATGTATCAATGCTGGGACATTGGGCTTTTTGACGGAAGTTATGCCCGAGCGTACGCTTAGTGCTTTGGAGGAAATTTTGCAAGGTAACTATACTTTGGATGAAAGGTTATTGCTGAGGGTAACTACTTATCGCGATGGAAAAAAAGAATCAACAAATTTAGCGCTTAATGATGCAGTGATAAGCCAAGGAGCTATGGCGCGTTTGGTGGAACTTTTGGTCGAAGTTAATCAAAGGCAAGTTAATCGCTATCAGGCCGATGGTTTAATCATTTCGACACCAACAGGTTCGACTGGTCACTCTTTGTCTGCCGGAGGTCCTATTGTCCATCCCAAGCTTGATGCCTTTGTTTTGTCACCGATTTGTCCGTTGTCCTTGGCTAACCGTCCAATTGTCTTGCCTGCGGATCGCCAGTTGACAATCACAGTTGCGACCAAAAGAGTGCCCGCAGAGAGCATTAGTCTGACGATTGATGGTCAGGTCTGCATACCTTTGGATTATGATATGCAGATAAAAATCCGCAAAAGTAGTCGTAAGCTCTATTTGGTGAGACTAACTAGTGGTGGTGAAAATTACTACAAAAAAATTCGCAGCAAACTAAGTTGGGGGTAGATTTATTTAAATAAAAAAATTTTATGACTAGACAAGACAAATACCGTAAAATATATCAAGCATTTATCGATAAGTTAGCTACAAAGAAAAAGGTCTTGCTATTAACTACTTCGACTCGTTGGTCTGGCGAGCATGAAGGTGAGTTGCCTAAGAGTACGCAATTGGCGCATTTAGCCAAGGAAAAGCTTGGTGATAAGGTCGAGATTATCGATGTAGCGAAATTGAAGATTTATCCATGTGAAGGGAATGTTTCGACAGCGAGAGGAAATACTTGTGGTCTTAAAGGCGCTACTTTGTTAGATAAGGACAAAAATCCAACTGGGCAAATTCGTTGTTGGGCAGCTTTCAATAATCCTGATGATGAATTGTACAAAATTGCTAACGCTATTTTGGCTAGTGATTGTGTGGTCTTTTTTGCTTCAGTGCGATGGGGGCAAGCTAATGGTATGTTTCAAAAACTAATCGAAAGACTAACTTGGCTGGAGAATCGACACACAACTTTGGGTGAGGATAATTTATTGGCTGAAAAATCGGCGGGGTTTGTGATTGTTGGTCAAAATTGGCGGGCGAAAGATATTGTTGAAATCGAGAAAGGCGTTTTGGAATATTATGGTTTCAAAATTGAAGATGAACTATTTTGGCATTGGCAGTTTGGTAACGATAGTCACGAAGAAGACGATGCTACTTATCAAAATGCAGCACACGCCTTCCACGAAACTTTTTTTAGCCAATAACAGCTTTAATCCTTCTCACACCACGGGAAGAACTTTGTTCTTTTTGGATTTTGAAAGATTTGAGTTCAGATGTCGAATTGGCATGAGGTCCACCACAGATCTCGAGTGAGAAATCACCCATACGATAAACTTTGATGTTGTTGCCGATTTGTGCATATTTATCCTCGAATAGGCCGATCGCACCTTGTTTTTTGGCTTCATCAACACTCATTTCTTCGAAGTTGATAGGGAGGTCCCTTTGGATTTGCTCATTAACGATTTTTTCCACTTTTTCAATCTGTTCAGGAGTCATGGCGTCATTGTGATTGAAGTCAAAGCGCAAACGCTCATGTGTAATGTTGGAGCCTTTTTGTTCGACATGATCACCTAGCACCATACGCAAAGCTTTGTGGAGTAGGTGGGTCGCTGTATGCAGTTTGGTTGTGGCTTCGGAGTTGTCAGCAAGTCCACCTTTAAATTTTTGTTCAGCGCCTTTGCGGGACAATTCTTGGTGAGCTAAGAAAGCTTCATCAAAACCTTTTTCATCTACAGTCAGGCCATGTTCCGCTGCAACTTCTTTGGTCATTTCGATCGGGAAACCATAAGTGTCATAGAGCTTGAAGGCTAGTTCTCCCGGCAAAGTTGTGGCGCCGGCCAGTTGTTCGTAAATTCGTCTAAATTCTTTTTCACCTTTGACCAAAGTTTGGCTGAACTGCTCTTCTTCCAGTTTTAGCTCGCGATTTTGTAATAATTCAGTGTAAGGTTCACCGTATAAATGGACAATTAATGCCCCAATTTCGGCAGTGAAAGCTTGGTCGATACCCATTTTACGCCCAGAACGAATGGCACGACGGATCAGGCGACGCAAGATATAGGCCTGGTCGGTATTACCGGGGGTCACACCGCGAGGGTCGCCCAAAACAAAGACAGCTGAACGGATATGGTCAGCGACAATGCGCGCTTCTGTCTCTTGGTAGTTGGCTGCTAGCTCTTTGATTTTTGTCATTACTTCGGTAAATAGCTCAGTTTCAAAAGGTGTATTTTTGCCTTGGAGAATTGTCGTTACTCGCTCAAGTCCCATGCCCGTATCCACACATTGTTGCTCTAGTTTTTTGTAGCTGCCATCTGCTTGTTTATTGAATTCCATAAACACATTATTCCAGATTTCGACATACAAATTGGCTTCATCGTTGGGTGCGTATTCGTT
>CAZXGE010000078.1:0-4417 GCA_964640445.1 uncultured Candidatus Peribacteria bacterium | reverse complement strand
GACCTACACAGTCGGCTCCCCTGCCACAACTACCGAAACTCCAGCTACAACTACTGAAACAACAACAGGAGCTACAGAAGAGGCTACAACAACTGAAGCTACTGAAGAAGCAACAACAACTTCTGAAGAAACAGAAAAAGCTACAGAGCTTAAAGACGTTGCTACTCACTGGGCTAAAGATGTGATCGAAAAAGCACAAGCTATGGAGATCGTTAAAGGTGATCCAGATGGTAACTTCCGTCCTGATGCTGGTCTAAATCGTGCAGAAGCTGCTGCGATTATGGGCCGTGTTCTAGATTTGGATGGTGCTGTAGTTGATGCTGCTCCTTTCACAGATGTTGAGAAAGGTATTTGGTTTGGTGGTTATGTTACTAAATTGAAAGAATTGGGTGTCGTTAAAGGTAATCCAGATGGTACTTTCGAAGGCGTGGAAGCTATCAATCGTGCTGAGTTCTTGAAACTAGCTATGGAAGCTTACTTCTATGGTAATGCTGAGAAAAAAGCTGAATTCGACGCTATGGATATGACTAAAATGGAAAATCCATTTGCTGATTTGGATAGCAAAGCTTGGTATGCTAAATATGTTTTGGCAGGTGCTAAGTGGGGCTTCGTTGCTGGATCTGATTGTGATGGTAAAAAATGTTTCAATGCTGAACGCGGAATCACTCGCGCTGAAGCTGTGAAAATCGTTATCAACATTTTCGGAACAGAAACAAAAGTCGAAGAAGCAATGCCTGAAGATGCTAAAACAGAAGAAACTACAGAAGAAGTTGCTAGCTAAATATAGCTAATAGTTGAAGCCGGTTCGCAAGCAATTGTGAGCCGGCTTTTTTAATGGTTAAAATAGTTTTTTTGTCTGTAAATTGTAAATATTAGTAACTTGTGGCTATACTTGAAATCATTTTAAACAAATCAATATGGTCTTTGGAAAATCTAAATCTACGCCAGCGCGCAACTTTTTCCTATATAGTTTGATGTTCATTGCCCTGTATGTTTCGGCTTTTAGTTTTGCTGGGTCGGTGTGGCAGTTGATTAACTTGTATGTGCCTGATCAGTTGGCACAGGCGGAGAATTATGGCTATACCAACGAGTTTTATTTGGATAATTTGCGTGGATTCTTGTCGGCATTAATCGTGGGCGTGCCACTTTACTATGGGTTAGCTAGGTATGTTAGCTTGGCGCAGAAAAAAGACAAAGCTATGGTCGATTCCGCGATTCGCAAGTGGTTAACTTATATTACCTTGCTTGTAGGAGCCGTGGTTGTCTTGGTGACTTTGATTGTGACTGTGAATAAACTGCTTTCTGGTGAAACAACATTGAGATTTATCTTGCGAGCATTGGATGTTTTGGCTGTGGCTTCGGGAGTTTTTGGCTATCATCTTTGGGATATTCGCCGTAGCTAAAAGTTAATTCTATATTTTAAATCAGTATATAACTATGTTTTCTAAAGCAAAAATTAGCATTCCGCGTGTAGGGTTTCTTTTGAGTTTTATCTTGGTCGTTTTGTTGTTGATTATCGGTTTTAATGTGGTTGGCTCACCTGCTGCTGCTAGACTGAAAAAGGAAGATCAGTTGCATCGTAATAATATCGTCGAAAATGCTCGCGCAATTGCCGCTATTGCCTATGATCTAAAAGAGCAAACAATTAAGTTGCCGGCCAGTTTGAGTCCAAGTGAACTTAGCCAGGTTGGGAGCTACATGATAATTAAGAAAAATCCTTTTACTGCTGCTGATTATACTTATAAACGTTTAAATGACAGTCAGTTTCAACTTTGCGGTGAGTTTAATTATAAACATTTACCCTATCAAAATTTGAGTTATGGTTATGTGGATAGCGATCAGGTGATCTACAGTGGTGATGAACTTGACCACGCAATTGGTTATCAATGCTTTCAGTTCGAAGCATATATTGTCGAAGGGTCAGTTCCTGTGTATTCTGAATTGCGTTATCTAGGTACGAATAACGGACGGTAAAATGATTAAGTTATTGGCCGTCATTGGGCCGACTGCATCGGGGAAGACGGATTTGGGTATCGAATTGGCCAAGCAACATGATGGCGAGGTGATTTCTGTCGATTCGCGACAAATTTATTTGGGTATGGATATTGGCACGGCTAAAGCCGCTAAGAGACCCAATGTTGATCCTTTTGATCAGAGTTTGGACACGACAGAGCTGTGGCGAGAGCCGGTCATGGTGGAAGGTGTGCCTCATTATTTGTTGGATATTTTGCGTCCAGATCAGCGCTATACAGCTTTTGATTTTAAACGGCAGGCCGAAACTTTGATTGCGGGTATGGTAAGTCGAGGCAAGATGCCAATTTTAGTCGGCGGTACGGGGTTATATTTTAATGCTCTATTATTTGACTACGAAGCTGCATCAACTCCTAGTTTTGATCCAGAGTTGAAAGCCAATTTGCATCAGCGTTACTTAGCTGGTGAGGCAGAAATTTTGGCTGAAGAATTACGCAAGTTGGATCCTGTCTCCGCTGCTAAGATCCATCCGAACAATCCACATCATCTGTTGCGGGCCTTGGAGTATGCTTTGGTTGTTGGAAAGCCTAAATCGGAAACGGTAGCGAGAGCGGCAGAGCCGCGCTATGATGTAGCATTTTATGCCAAAGAGCTCAGTCGGGAAGTCTTGTATGAGCGCATAAATTTGCGTGTAGATTTGATGCTAGAGGCTGGTTTGGTTGAGGAAACTAAAAAATTACTCGAGCATTATGCTTTGGGTAGTGGGCCGTTGAGTTCGATCGGCTATGCGGAAATTAGTGATTATTTGGCCGGCAAAACGACTTTGGCTGAGGCGGCGGAGTTGATTAAGCAAAAAACTCGTAATTATGCGAAAAGGCAGATGACTTGGTTTCGGCAATATGCAAAATTGAAGTAGCACGCCCCTGTTGCGATGAACGCAAATGGGCCGCACTACTTCAATTTTGCTGATATTAGAGCTAGTAGTTGGGGTAGCACGCCCCTGTTGCGATGAACGCAAATGGGCCGCACTACTTCAATTTTGCTGATATTAGAGCTAGCAGTTGAAGTAGCACGCCCCTGTTGCGATGATATAATCTTGATTGACTCTCAACGGATCTTTGTAGTATCATTTTAATGTATTCTATGTTTTAAAATAGTATGATTTTACGACATTTAGACGAGAGGCTCATGCAGCATTTTGCTAAATACAAAGAGGTCATGGTCTTGTTGGGGGCTAGGCAAACAGGCAAGACTACTATTTTGAAACGGTTGTTTCCGAGTGCTTGTTATTTACTGGTGGACAATGAGCCAGTGCGTAAAATTTTAGAAACATATGACATTAAGACCTATCAGACTTTATTTCCAGCGGATTGCGATATTTTGGTAATTGATGAATTACATTTAGTTGATAATCCTGGTCGTGTTGCCAAGATCATTTATGACCAAAAGCCCAATATTAAACTTGTAATTACGGGATCTTCCTCGTTTCATCTAAAGAATAAGACAACGGAGAGCCTGGCAGGTCGGAAAATTGATTATCAGCTTTTTCCACTGACATTTTCCGAATATTTATATCAGCAGCAGATCGAAAGTAGTCTGAATTTTCAAATTTTGGAGAATGTTCTCTGCGGTGGAGGAGATGCAGATAAACTCTTGCCTTTTGACCTTCAAGCGATACTAGGAAATGTGTTGATATATGGCTTGTATCCTGGGATGATTGCTCATCCACATGACCAGCAGTATTTATTGAATTTAGTGGATAGTTTGATTTTTAAGGATCTAATTGATTTGCAGTTAATTGAGAATCGCAAACTGGCATTGCAATTGTTGAAGGTTTTAGCTCATCAGATTGGGAATTTGATTAATTATGCTGAGCTTTCGCGTAAGCTCGAAGCCGATGCTAGGACGATCAAGCGCTACATTGAGATCTTAGAACAAAATTTTATTTTGTATCGTTTATATCCTTATTCTAAGAATCCACGCTTGGAAATTAATAAAAGTCCCAAGATCTACTTCTACGACAATGGTATTCGCAACGCTTTGATTAATAATTTCAATGTTTTGCTTGATCGGAATGATGTTGGTGCCTTGTTTGAGAGTTTTATTATTTGTGAATTATTGAAAGCCAATTCTTATCAACAAACTGGTCAAATTATGCATTTTTGGCGTGATAACAACGGAGCCGAGGTTGATTTGGTGCTCAATCGAGGTAATGAACTGATCGGTGTTGAGATTAAATATGGTCAGGGTAAAATTAGTCAGGCGTTCCGCAACAAATATCCGGAAGCAACGGCATTGACGGTCAATAGATTTAATTTTTATTAGAGATGTCTTTACTAGGGCGAAAATGGCGTGTTTTAGGAGAAAAGGAGCATGGCGTAGATATTTTTGAGCAGTTTTTGCATAATCGACAGGTCCAGGCAAATCTAGTTTTGGAGCAGTTCTT
>CAZXGE010000077.1:2089-4521 GCA_964640445.1 uncultured Candidatus Peribacteria bacterium | reverse complement strand
CATCTAGTTCATAAAAATCCTTTAAGGATTGTAGTTCGATTTCGTAATTGAAACCTTGCGGAGTTTTGATCTTTTTATACTTAACTTTCTTGGCTTTGATTATACGGCGGATAGTCTGCTGAGACCTGCCGGATAAGTCGGCCGCTTCGTTGATAGAGATGTATTTTTCGACCACGATGCGGTTTGGTTAAATTAACTAGTCAAAGTTTTAACTGTTTTTTTTTGATTAATCAAGCACCGTTTTTTCATTTACTCTTGCCACAAACAACTTGCGTGTTTTGGTAACTTATGTGCCGTTGCATTTTTGCCAAGATCACAAATAATAGAGTAGAAATTTCTGTAGTTTTCATATGATTATCTCCCCCAGTCAAGCTGACACGCTCATCATCGCCCTTTGGGCTGCGGTGATTTTATTTAGTTTTGTTTTAGGAACATCGCGCACAACGAAAATCATGTTAACAGTTCCGGCTGCCGCTTTTGTGGCCAACAGTTTTGGTAATTTTTTCGAAAGAATTTTCCTATCTTCGCCAAGCTTCGTCCAAGGACTTAAACTAGTTAATCTAACTGGCGATAATGATACATTAATCTTGTTCAAAATTCTCACCTTCGCAATTGTTGCAGTACTCCTGACCACCAAAGGTGCTTTTGAAGTCTCTTTGATCAAACCCCAAAAAGCCAGCATGTCGACAGGTATCAATAGCCTTTTTGGTTTCTTGACTGGCGGCGTCATTGTAACTGTTGTTGTTGTCTTCTTGTCCGGCCTAGCATTTAGCCCTTTGTCGCCAACGACGAGCACTTTCACTCAACTCTACAACGAATCACCATTGGTTAAAATCATGTTCGACTACCAAGATATCTGGTTTAGTGCGCCGTTTGTCGTGTTAATCATCTGGAGCTTCTTTGCTAGCGGTTTTGAGGAGTAGGGCGGGATCTTGTTTTATGATAAAAAGTTGGATGTGATTTTTGAAATCTAGAGAAGATAGAATTGAAACTTTGCAAAAGGGCCTTTGGAATTAACACTTGAAGCTACAACAAAATTACGGTAAAATTGTATTATTATTTATACAAAATTTCCAAATGCTGCTCAATAGACTGATTCTAAGTCAAATTACGCCTTATATAGATCATAAAAATGCTATTGTTATTACTGGCGCCCGGCAAGTGGGGAAAACTTCCATTTTAAAAAAAATATTTGCCGATTTACCGGAAGATCAAAAAATCTGGTTTGATTTTGAAAATCCTTTGCACTACAAGTTCTTTGAAGATACCAATTATGATGCCATCATGTTGCGCCTTGAGGCTAGAGGTCTCAATAGAGACAAACGCGCTTATGTATTTATAGATGAAATTCAAAATTTCCCGGATATGACGAAGATCATCAAATACCTAATCGATCATTATCAGGTGAAATTTTTCGTAACGGGTTCAGCGAGCTTCTATCTCAAAAACTTGTTCCCAGAATCATTGGCTGGTCGCAAATTTATTTTCCAAGCTGATCCTTTGAATTTTCAGGAATTTTTGTATTTTAAGAATATATACTCGCAAATCCCAGCAACTAAACCCAGCTTTGAAGACGCAAACTCCAATTACTATCAACTTGCTTATAATTCTCTTTATGAAGAATTCAAAAGTTTTGGCGGTTTTCCCGAAGTAGTTTTAGCATCTAGTTCAGAAACGAAATTTTTGATTTTGGAAAATATTTTTAAATCATTTTTTGAACAAGACATATTAAGGCTTGCAGACTATCAAAATATTAAAGAAATTCGCGACCTACTACTTCTTTTAACGCAAAGAATTGGGTCAAAATTAAATGTAAGTCAGCTCGCGAACGAATTAGGATCAACACGAATTCGCATAAATAGCTATTTAGAATTTCTGAAAGCTACTTTCGTTATTGATTTAATTCCGATGTTTAGTAGCTTAGACAACCAAATTGGTGGTCATAAAAAGCCTTATTTTATTGATAGTGGATTATTGAATTTAATTGCTAAAGTTAACGAAGGACAGCTATTAGAAAATACTATTTATAACCAACTAAAGCATTACGGCAATTTAAGCTACTATAGCGACAAACATGGTCGAGAAATTGACTTCATCCTAAATAAAGATACTGCCTTGGAAGTCAAACGAAAAGCAACCCCTCATGACTGTCACCAAACTAGTCTTTTGGCTTCTAAGTTGAAGCTTAAAAAATATTATTTACTATCTGAACAATTGAGCAATGTTAAAGATTCAATACTTTACCCACAATGCTTATAAGTTAAAATCACATCCTCAAAAAAACCGAAGTGGTGGGTTGGGTGAGGATCGAACTCACGACCAATCCCGCTTACAGCGGGACTAGCTCTACCACTGAAATTACAATCTCTTCACATCCCAAAAAAACCGAAGTGGTGGGTTGGGTGAGGATCGAACTCACGACCAATCCCGCT
>CAZXGE010000077.1:0-1989 GCA_964640445.1 uncultured Candidatus Peribacteria bacterium | reverse complement strand
ACATCCCAAAAAAACCGAAGTGGTGGGTTGGGTGAGGATCGAACTCACGACCAATTGGTTAAAAGCCAACTGCTCTACCACTGAGCTACCAACCCGAGCGAGGACTCATCGTAAGAACCGAATGGTTCGCTTTCCCTAGGGAAATGCTTGAGCATTGTAAAACAGATTTCCTGAAATGCAAGTTTTTTTGCTAAAAATTTTCCTTTTCCTTAAATTTTTGCTACTATCTACTTAGAAAAGAATTATCTCTCGCTAGAAAAAATAACCTAAAATTCACATGCAAGTATTAGAAAATGCAGAACTTAGCCGAATTTGCACTTTTAAAATCGGTGGCAAGGCTCGCTTTTTGATTAACATTGATCAAACCAACGAAATTTCCAAAGCTTTAGATATTGCGAAAATGCATGATTTACCAGTGTTGGTAATTGGTGGTGGCAGCAATATTCTCTTTCCCGATCAAGGACTCAAGGCTGTTGTTATTCGCATGATGACCAATCAAATCAAATTCGATCCAGCCACAAGCACACTAACGGTCGATGCGGGCGTTCGCTGGGCTAATTTGGCCCAATATGCCTCTGACCATAAACTTTATGGCCTAGAGCCCTTATATGGCATCCCTGGCACGCTTGGTGGGGCACTTTTTGGTAACGCTGGTTCTTTTGGTCTTGAAATGAAAGATATTCTGATCAAAGCTTATGTTTATGACATTAAGACAAATCAAGAAATTGAAAAAACTTTCAAACCTAGAGATTTTGACTACCGCGACTCTGTATTCAAAAAAAACACAGGAGAAATCATTACAAAAGTTGTGATTAAGGTGAGCCAAGATAAGAACCAACAAAGAGGTGAAGTGAAAAGCTTTATCGAGAAACGCAATCTGGCTCAGCCAAAAGGTTTAACTACAGGATCATTTTTCAAAAACCCATATCCGGAATATGCTGGTAATTTGTTGGAAAAAGCTGGGATGAAAGGTTACAAAATTGGCGATGTTGGCTTTTCTGATCGTCATGCGAACTTTGTTATCAACCACAACAACGGGACAGCCGCTGAAGTTAAAGCGCTTACTCTGCTTGCACAAGCAAAAGTTAAAGAAATGTTTGGCATTGAGCTTGAACCGGAAGTCCAAGAAATCACACTCAAATCAGCAATTAAACTTGCCTAATTACCTATTTGAGTTTTGCCTATGACAGTGGCTTGTTGTATTTTAGGAAGTTTTGTGGTAGAATAATGTGAATTAATAAAAATTTAACAAAACAAAATCACATGACTAAGGCTCAAATCCTACCTAAAGTCAAACAGTTCCTGATTGCTATGGCGATCATGACGACAGCCGTATTGGCTTTTAATGCACTTGGTGTTTCACCGGCATTGGCACAGATTAATTTTTCTAACGAAGACAACATCGTTGGTGGACAAGGTGACATCCGTGGCTTTGTTAAAACAATCGTCAACTATGCTCTAGGCTTCCTAGGTCTAGTTTGTGTGGTTTTCATTATTTACGCAGGCTTCCTGTACGTAACAGCTGGTACTAACGAAGACAATGTTGGCCAAGCTAAAAATATCATCACTTACACTGTAATTGGTATTATTATCATTCTAGCCTCTGCTGCGATTGTAAATTTCGCCCTAGATGCTACAGGTCTACAAAGTGGTGGCTCTGGTGCGACGACCACTAGTGGTGGCACTCTCTAAGCAAAAGTATACGCCTTACCAACTGATCGCTAAACCCCTGAAATCAGACGAGATTCAGGGGTTTTTTAGTTATTGAGGACTGGATATGGCGCCTGATCCCGTTCGGCTATTTGACCTTCGGAGGCAACAACTATTTTCCGCTTTGTCAGCTCACGAATTTGGCTACGAGACACAACAAGATCTGGATTTACTTTCCCCATGATCTTCCGCCAAAGACTGGTATCAACCACAATAATGCATGCTAAAAATAAGCCTTGATCAAATTGCCAACCACCTAGCCCACCCAAATAATTTCAC
>CAZXGE010000076.1:0-4552 GCA_964640445.1 uncultured Candidatus Peribacteria bacterium | reverse complement strand
ACTTTTAGCCTCTAAAGTTTGCACTTTTAGACGATTGTTCGCGTCTATTTGTTCCGAAAGTTGTATCTCCTTTTGACGATAACTATAGCCTTTATAAGCTGCCTTACTTAGGTTCAATAAGAAAAAGCATAGTGACAAAACAATAATTAAGCCCAAGCCAAAACCTAGAATTTTGGCACCAGTTTTAGTTTCTTCAGCTAGTGTACGACGACGATTACCAGTCATTTTAATTTAATTAAGGCAAAGTATCTACTTCCAATTTTACTTTAACAACGCCACGGCTAAGCTCAGCCAGCGCCTCGAATGCTGAAGTTGTTAGATCAACAATTCTACCATCTACATGAGGTCCACGATCGACAATTCTAGCTTTCACCCACTTGCCATTCTCTGTGTTTGTTAATTTAACAACTGTATTAAACGGTAAAGTCTTATGAGCAGCTTGAAATGCCGTATTATCTAGCTTTTCACCAGATGCCGTATTTGCTCCATCGGAAGACTTACCATAGTAGCTAGCAACTCCTTCCTCACTAAAGCCAATAAATTTACTGTTATCCGTTGAGCTACTCGTTGTGTTATTTACTGCCTCGGGTTGCTTCTCAGGTTGCTCTTTTAACTGCTCTAATTTTTCTTCATTTAAGACGATGTAGTTATAAATAATTATAATCGCTTCACTTCTACTTAATAGATAAAAAGGCGCCAATCTTTTCCCCTCAGCAATGCCAATTAGCTTTTCCTGTAGACCAAAAGCTATCCCTTCGGCATACCAACTATTGCGGTCTATGTAAGTAGGTAGCTTTGTCAGGTCAATATTGAGACCTGGGTCGTTTAGTTTAGATGCTCGCGCCAATACGGTAAGCATGGCAGCCAGGCTCAACTGCTCATTGGGGCCAAAAGTGCCATCATCTCTACCTTTCACTAAATTTAAACGGATACCTTTCTGAATGTAGGGTAAATACCAAGCACCTGGCTCGAGGTCCTTAAGGCTCTTCAGCATTGGGTCAAGAGTGGGGTCGGGGAGTGTTGGATTTTGAACATAAGTAAGTTTCGTATTGTTTTGATCAACTTTAATTTCCTGCGAGCCGACTCTGATTGTATCTCCGGCATTAAACAAGATTTCACCCTCTTTTACTGATAGTTTCAAATCCAAACCATCGATAATTACCTTTACCGCTTGCGCTCTAGAGAATGGTGCATCAGGCTTGAATGTATCGTCACCAAAACCGGAAATAATTTTACGATCAACAAGGTAATCAATGGCAACTTTAGCTTTATGGTCAGATGGTACATCTTTGAAATCCTTAGCGCTTACGAGCACCGGATTGACTATTGCCAATAAAAAAGCTGTAAGAACTAAAGTTGGTAAAAGTCTTTTAGATAATTTAGGCATGTTTTGGTTGGTTTAGAATCACGATATGTCTGTAGTTACCAAAGCCTTCGCTAGTAGTTGAAAGGTCATTGTACTCCTCACGCATGAGATGTAAATGGACTAGCCGGCGGAAATAAGGTGACATAGCAGGCAAAGCTTGATTTTCACCAGTTTGGCGCGCCTTATCAATATAGCGATTGGCAATTTCGATAACACTACCCTCCTGGCGACGACGATAGCCATCGACATCGACCATTAGACTAATTTGCTTATCTAAACGCTTATATACTATTAATTTCAAAATATGCTGCAAAGCTTGCAAAGTGCGACCACGGCGACCAATTAGCTGAGATGAATCCTTGGCGGCAACATTACAGTAATAGCAATCATTACCATCGATATCTTTCGTAATGCTTACCTCAGTGTGGTTGTAGCCCACCCCCAAAGCCATGAGTAAGTTTTCAAATATATCTTGAATTGTTGCTTCCATAAAATTTTGTTATTTAGTTGCTAATAATTAACTTGAATGACAATGTCAGAGGTTTTTCCAATCTTATCTTTACTTTACGACCTCTGCATCAATAACTTGCGCATCGCTAATTTCTTTCTTAGATCTATTTATAACAAATTGTTGACCGATTGCAAACAAAGTTGATACACCCCAATACAACCCGACGCCAGCTGGAACTGATGCTGTAAAGACGGCAATCATAGCTGGTAGGATGTACTTCATCATGTTTTGAGCAACAGCGAAATCAGGCATACCCGGTTGTGCATTTTTTGTTGCTGGATTCGTAGTTGGTTTTTTAAATGTCATTTGCATTTGCACGAATTGCAACAAACCAACTATTAAGGGTAAGACCAGAACATTGCGTTCTGTTAAAGGTAGAATACTTAGTAGAATAGTGTCTAAGCTATCGTAATCAAAATTCGCAAAGAAGTTGTATAAGTTGATTTTAGTTGTCGCATCAACACCGCCAGAAATTACATAAAACAGGGCAATCAAGATTGGTAGTTGAATCAATAATGGCAAGCAACTACCCAGCGGGTTGACATTAGCTTCTTTCCAAACTTTCATTGTTTCCATTGCTAGCTTTTGTTGGTCGTTTTTGTATTTGTCACGCAAAGCCTCCAATCTTGGTTGAATTTCGGTCATCTGCTTCTGTGAACGCATTGCTTGATTCGAAGGTACAAGCAAGATCAAACGCACCAGAATCGTTAAGAAAATTATCCCCAAGCCCAAACTATGCCCCGGGGTGATCGTGATCATCAAAATTAGCAAATTGTAGAAAGGCTTCACTAAACTGTTGTACCAGAGAGTAGAGAAGAAGCCTCTTTTTTCTACACTAAACTCATTGGAAACTATTCTTAACAACTCTTTTTCGCCACCAACTTTCAGATCCAAAGCAAATTGATACCTACCAGTATTTAACAACTTGTCATCGTGCCAATATTTTAATTTTAGCACCAATTTTCCTTTCGCCGGAACAATCGTTTTATCGATGCTCTTATCCGTAACTTTAGCACAATTAAGCGGTGAGCTAATTTCGATTTCCTTGGCAGGGTCAACAGCACTATTTAATAGTATTACTGGTGATTCTGGGCATTTGTGCTCAAGCTTAATTTCTTTATCAGTATGGTTTACCAGTTTTAGGTCAATAAATTTGCCAATAGCATAACTGTCCTTAGTCGTTTCGATTGTGAGTGGCGTCTGGCTCGGGTTAGCTTTTTCCGCATCTTGGCTCTTTTTATATGTATAAAATTGCAAGATCAAAGTCGCCAACAAGAAAATTATGGCAAAGCGAAAGAAGAAATTAGTTTGTTTTTTGTTGTCTGTCATTTTTTAATTTAGATGTTAAGTAACTTATATCTTTTACTAGTTCTTGATAAACATTTTCCCGAGGAATTGCAAGCAAAACCAAAAAGTAATCCGCCGGAGGAAGGTCCAAACTAGCTAAGGCGCTATACATTTGTCGTCGGTACTTATTCCTCACGACTCCTCGTGCCCTTAGTTTCTTGGCAATTGATACAGCAAAACGGGCAGGTAGCTCTCGCTCTGAGATAGTGAGAAGCAAGTACCTGCCCTTGTAGGTTTTTCCATTTTTTATTAAAAAAGCTATATCGTTGCTGTTTTTAATTCGTTGAGCTTTTTTAAACACGAACTTTTAAACTTAGACAGTTAAGCGAGCACGACCTCTACTTCTGCGTCTTTTTAGCACGTTTCGACCATTTTTGGTAGACATACGCTCCAAAAAGCCATGGACACGAAACCTTCTGCGATTTTTAGTTTTACCTTGCATAATAATAAACAAGTTGTTGATAGATGTTGCCTGCGAATTTTATTGATACATTGGCTTCGCGTCAATAGAGAATTTGAAATTCTACCATATCACTTGCCGATAGCGCCAAGAAAGTATATCCTATTTGTCGCAATCAAAAAGTTAGCCTTAAAATAAGTACATGACAGATCTAAAAACTGAATTCATTATTATTGGTAAAGAAAAAGATAGTTTTATCGAAAGCTATATTGGTGAACCCTTAGTAGAAACAGATAAAAATGAGTATTTCCTGATCGTAATCGAGTTACTGCACAAATTCCTAGAAGGTGAAACTATTGCCGAAACTATCACTGAAACATTTCGCAAAACTTTTTACCAGAGTGCTGAAGTTGACAATTTTCGTCGATTTGAAGATGCACTCAAGGCTGTAAATAAAGAGATCAACAAGCTGGAGACAGAATCCGGTTTGTCGCTCAAAAATATCAATATTGCCATCGTTGCCCTCGTCGGCAATGAACTACTACTGAGTCAGTCAAACGACGCAGAGGTCTATTTGATCCGCAAAGGCTATCTTAGTGTCATCAGCGAAGGCTTATCTACTGGCTACGCCAAGCCTGGTGAAGATTTGTTTAAAAATATTTCCAGTGGCAATCTTAATGATGGCGACCAGGTGCTTTTGTGCTCCGGTCGTGTTTTGCGCTATATTACCAAAACCGAGTTTGGCAAAATTTTTTATGGAAAAAATCTGGAAATTGGCCTGACCAACTTGCAAGACTCATTGACTACGGAAGTCTTGGGCAGATTGGGGATTTTGGGTATGACCTATTTGCCAATACCTAAAGAAGTAAGCACACAAGATCAGAATCGAATTATGGCAGGGGAGCAACAAGCCACTAGTTTGGTTGAA
>CAZXGE010000075.1:0-4584 GCA_964640445.1 uncultured Candidatus Peribacteria bacterium | reverse complement strand
AGGCGCAGACTATCTCGAATCTGGACAATACGTCTCGGTCGCAAATTCCTTGTTTTTTGAATTTTATCATTTTTTAGAACTTCCTTAAGAATGGCAGGGTTGCTTTGCTTGACTTAAGTGGCTAAAGTTGTATAATGGGGGCTATTTAATTTGGGAGGGATGGACAATAAGGGTTCTCTGGCAAATGAATTTGGAACTACTGAAATATTGACGATGAGGGATGTTCTGAAAGGTTTTTGGTTATTGCCTAATAATCAGCAAAGATTAAAATTTTTATTGAATGAAAATGAGTGTCCAGATGCAGTACTTAAGGCAATGTTGGAAGATCAGCAGTTTGTAGCTTTTTTATTTAGAAATTTGCAGTTTGTTAAGGAGATTGAGACAAGATTGGGTCGTATTGATGGTTTGGCGCAAATGGATTATGCAAAGATTTTGCCAGTGAATGAGAATATTATGGCTATGAGACGGAAATTAATGGATTGTTGTGAAGGTGAAGTTGAAGGTAAAGTTGTTGAAGAAGTGCAATTGTCTATTGGTAGTCAGGTATTGAACTTGATTTTGGAGGTGTATTTTTGTGCTGATGGTTTTTCTATGCATGTTTTGGATGAAGATGTAGTTACTGAAGTTGAAATTCCATATATTAAGGTTGATGATGCGAATATGGTAGCTGCAATTATAGGAACTGGCGATCCGGAAATTCCTGGTCAGTTCGGGTTGTATTTGATTAATAGGGGAAGAAGAGAGCAAGCAAATCAATATCTAAAAAGAGCTGTGGAATTGGGGGCGAGAAATTATCAGTTAGCATATGCAGCTAATTTATTTGGTTTAGCTATTGAAAATAAATCTTATTTTGATTCTTGCTTACAAGCATGGGGAAATATTAACTTTTTTGATGAAAAGCATTGCGACAATTTGATTCGATTGTTGGTTTCTAATATTGAATTGGCGTTCTTGTGTTTAGAAAAATTGCAGCCATATTCTTTGAGAAAGTTGTTGGTGAAATTGGGAGGTATTGGTAGTAAATCTGATGATATTCGGCAGAAATTAGTGGCAAAAATTCAAGATTTGTTATTGATTTACGGTTGTCGACAGTTAAACCAATCCGACCTACCAAATTAATTCTGTGGTTTGGCTTTGGTGGTTGATGAAGCGGGCGCAGGCGAAAAAGTAGTCGGAGAGGCGGTTTAGGTAGGTTTTGTGGTGTTGGTTGAGGTTTGGGGGGTTGAGGTTGAGGACTTTGATTTCGACTTGGCGGATTTCGGTGCGGATAATGTGGAGTTGGCTGCCGAGGAGGCTACCGCCGGGGAGGATTAGGTTTTTGAGTGGTGGGGAGTTGTGCCAAAGTAGGTCGATGGTTTGTTCGAGGTGGGTGATGGAGTCGGAGGTGATGGGGGTTTTTTCTGGGGATTCGGCACGAGCGATGATGGCGCTAAGGTTCATGAGTTGGCCTTGGACTTTGGGCCAGTGAGTTAGGAAATCAAAAGTTTTCAGGATGGATTCCTTGGTTTTGTATAGGTGTAATTGGCTGATTGCGAGACCGATTTGGGCGTTTAAATGATCAATTTGGCCAAGTAGTTCAAACAAAGGGTCGGTTTTTGGCTTTCTGTCACCATTGTAGAGGCTGGTTTGGCCTTGGTCGCCGGTGCGGGTGTAGATGCGCATAATTTGCTGAATATTATTTGGTTTTTGCTCTAGTTTATGATATAATTTATAGATTTAATTGCCAAGTGAAATGGGAGCCGAAAAAAACAAATTGGAAAGCGTTGGCGGTAAAGTTAGTGAATTTTTTGATAGAGGAAAGAAATTGGTAGGTGATAAAGTTGAGGAAGTTAAGTTAAATAGTCTGCAGGATGAACTTTTGGCTAAAAAGCTTTCTGAGTTGGAAGAGCGGCAGAAAGCGACTTTAGATCCAATGGTGGCACAGCTGAATACTGTGGATTGGAATCGAAAATTGAGTGAGCAGCCCGAACTGCAAAAGGTTGTGGTAGATATTTTGCCGGCGTTTATGCTGGAAATGTGTATTCGGGCTAAGATGAAGGGCGATGTTGAAAATGGTAAGCTGGTAGGTGATTTGCCAAAGTTACTGAATCAGGTTGAGGCAGTTTATCCGCAGTTGGCCAGGTCGGTTAGTGATAAGGCAGTAATCGAATTTTTGAAAAGGATGCAAAGTAATGCCAGTACGACACTGGGGCTTAGTTTTGGTGAGCAGTTTAGGGTTTCTAAGCAGGGTGCGGAGGGAATGTATGTCGGTGTAATGGCTGAGTTGGAGAAAGTCAAGAATAACGAGGGAGGAAGTGCGGAGGTTGGAGAGGCTAAGGATAGAGAAGAAGCACCAGTAGCTGATGGCAAAAAAGATGAGGACAATTCGATGATAGGGTGGATGAAAGAGAATCCGGGGAAGACGGTGGCGATGATGGGTGCGTCAGGTTTAGCTCTGGGCTATGGAGGTTATAGACTGTGGAATTGGGCTTTTTCTGATGAGCAGGAGGTAGCAACTTCACAAAGTTTGCCTGAGTCAGAAAAGAGTAATTGGGGCATTTTGTCGTCAATTGTCAAAGTAGGTGGAGTTAGTGCAGTGGCTGCGTTCTTGTTTGGTAAAGTTTTGGGTGCGGAATTTGTGAAAGATTATGCGGCGAAAGATTTGACGGATGAAGCTTGGGCGCAGGTGTTGATTGAGTTTTCGGAGGGCAGATTTCTGGAAGCGATTTTTTGTATGGCTAAGGGGGCAAATCCTAATCGTGAACGGTATATTGATTTGGCTAAAAGTTGGAATGTTGACAGCTTGGTGTTCCGAGGCTTGGAGGATTGGACCGTGGAGGAGTTGGTTGCTGAGGGTAGACTTAGAGAGTCGATGTTGGATTTATGGCCACTTAAATATTTTGATGGTTATGTGAACGATGAGCACAAAATTAGAGCCCAACTGTTAAACATAGCTAAAATTCATTCTGGTAAAAAGGGGATGAAGTTGGGGGAATTTTTGAGAAATCAGGAGGTTTTGAGTTCGATAAGGAATAAACAAATTTTCAAAGAGTTGGATAATCCTAGTTCATCTGAGACAAAGGCTGGTGAGCAAGTTACTGAATTCCGAAATAACAATAGCCAATATGCTGCTGATCATGAAAAGCTGGTACGGGAAGCAGAGAAAGATAATGTTATTTTGACTGAGAGTGGTAAGGAGATTTTTTTGCAACATTTAGATGAAATAGAGAGAAGGCTAGAAGAGCTTTCTGATGTGGATGTTAATCCTGTAGAGAGTTTGCTTGAGGATTGGTCGAAAGTTTTTGGTACAGCTGAGGTAGATCAAATTACAGATCCGGAGCTTAAAGAGGCGCAAGAGAAGTTGGTTAGTGATTTTAAGGAGAGGGCGAAAGGTGATACTAAAGAGGTATTTGCTTATTTGCGAAGTGAGATCGGAAGAATGCGTAATGAAGTAGAGAGCCTACCTAGTGATGGTAAGACGGCAATGACAGAGGCACAAAAGGCGACTTATAAGCAGCTTTTAGCAGATAAAGATGAGTTATATCAATATGCTGTGCGTTTGCCCCAAGCTGTTCGGGTCCAACGGATTACTGAGTGGGAAATGGATGAGGCTGGGACGAGACCTAATGAGTTGGTTGAAGATGTAAAAGAGGTTGGTAGTTTGGTAGGGACGAGTTTGGCTTTGGTGACAGGGACGGGTTTCGTATATCGTTTTTTTGTAGAGAAAAAAGAAGACGGAACTTATAATTGGCTGTATGCTCCTGCAATTCCAGCGATTGGGTATGCAGGTTATAATGTCTTTAGAGGAGGAGTCCCTAGCGGTTTTCTGCATGGTTTGTGGAGATTTCAGGCAGGATTAGTCACAGGACCCTATCGGATGATTAAGGCGGCTACGAGATTTTCTTTGAAAAATGGTGGTGGCATGATGCGAAAATTGTTGGATGTACCACCTGCTGGTATGGATTTGTGGGAAGCTTATAAGGCTGGCGAAGTTAGTTTTGATGGATTTGCTAAGTTGGTGAAGGGGCAAAAATTAGGTTTTGAAAGTTTTGCTAACAAGAAATTGCCTAAAAATATTTTTGGTGATGTTAAATACGACGATTTGTATAAGGTTTTGACTGATTCACAGTCGGTAGCAAGTGATGCGGATAAAAAGCTATTGAAATTGGCTATTGAAGATTTGTTTGGTGGTTTTAGGGATAAAAAGGTTTGGAAGTATAAAACAGGTGTTAGTAATTTGGATTTGCATAGTGCTTTGGGCTTAATCGCTAATGATCTTAAATTGGCGCGATTTTTTATTGTCAATAAAGACAGTGGGCTTGTGCGCAGGATGTTTAATCTGGGAATTACCACGGTAAGTCGTGAATTGACTGGGTTGGCTGGATTTATGCAAGCTTATGATAAGGTTGCTAAAGGTGATGTTGATGAGTTTTTGAAATTATTGGCTACAGATCAGAAGGTAATTGAGTGCTTATTGTCTGATGGTGGTGTGCGGTTGGTGAAACTTAGCGAGGCGACTGATCCACTTAGTTATCTACAAAAAGGTATGTGGTTGGAAAAATTAAGAGACAGCGGTAATGGGCTAAAAAATGTTTTTTTGGGTGA
>CAZXGE010000074.1:0-4586 GCA_964640445.1 uncultured Candidatus Peribacteria bacterium | reverse complement strand
AATTTAAAGCTCCTTGATCAGAAATGTAAGAGGAGCTTTAATTTATCTCTATGCCATTTGAAGCCTATTAATTACGTCGGAGAAGCAACAGTTTTTCTTGATTTAGACCAGACACTGATTTCTAAGGAGCTCAAGCTTTTTCCAGGTGCTATGATGTTTTTAGAAAGTCAGAAAAGTATAGGACGGAAATTGGTGATTGTGACCAATGGTAATCGAGCTCATTTTAATGATGCACTTGGAAAAAATTCAGTATTTGGAGAGTTGTTTGATGCTGATTTTTGTCGATAAGAAACTTATACGATTAGCAATCCCGATTTGCTCCAGAATATAAAAGAGCAGGGCATGCCAATCTGTAGAGATTTCCAGCATATGAATGCTTATTATAAGGATTTGCGTTTATTACCATGGTTGTTACAGCTCGAAACAATAGAAGCTATCAAAGGGGTTTTTATTGGCAATATACCAGATATAGTTGCCGCCGAAAGTATTGCCGGACGGCTGCCTTTGTTTTGTGTAGACAATGATGGCAAATGGCTAGAAAGAAATGGTCAAAAGATCAGTACTATTATTGACAATATTTTTGCTAGCGAAGAGCATCCGCAAACAGTTTGTTATAATTGGTTCAATGCCGCTAACCAATACAAGACTTTTTATACCTGCTTTCAATCGGGACCTAATTCAATCATAATGGAGGTAGAAAAAATGGCGATTGTTAATGATAAGACTGGTTGTTCTAACTATCATTTGCTTGAGTATCACAGCCATAAGACGCATACCTATGTTTTCTGCGCTGCCCTCGAGCTAAAACATGGAGTTTGCTTTCAGCAACCTTAACTATCTACAAAAAGTTGAAAAATCATGTATAATGATAAGATTTTTTAATTTAAATAGTTTATGAAAGGTACAACTAGTTTGGCAGCAATTGCTGAAGCGTATGGTAAGAGTCCAGAAGTTCTGACAGCACAAGTGGAATCACACACAGGGGGCGAGCGTGTAGAGTCTGTAGAGGCAATCTCAACCGGTACTGGTGTCGATGTCTTTGAGGTAATGTATGGTAAAGGGCGTAAATTGAGCGTTTTTGTAAACCCTAATTCCGGTCAGGCTCTAGTGCGTAAGGAGGTTGGTAAAGTTCTAGCCGAAGCTGCTTAGTCGCTATTCCGTCAATCGTTAAATTTGGGCGTAATTTAGAGCAAAAAAGTCTGATTACGCTCTTTTTTTTTGTCTAAAAATCTGCTATAATGACCAGATGGTCAAATTTCTGTAACCAACACTGTGGAGATTCAAATTTTTCAAACCAAAAACGCCTTTAGTAAGTTGTTAAGCTCAAAAACTAAATTTCAACTAGTTAGATTGTCGATGTTGAGCGGGATGTTGGTTTTGGCATTGGTAGTTGGTAGTGCGCTTAGTCTTAGCAATAAGCCCGAAACGGTATCTGAACTGTTGGTTAACTACAATAAACTGGGGTTAGCAAGTGTTAAACAGCTAAATCAGCTCCAGACTAGCCCGCAATTTATTAGCAAAAATGCCTACATGGCTAATTTGCTCCAGGAAAATAATGGCAAAAGCAAAATAGCATCAGCAATGCCTACATATGTGATCGAAGATTTGCAGGCGGGCGCAATCTACAAAGTTAGCACCGATTCGGAAGAGTTATTGTCTGATTTGGCTAAATTTTCGGTTGTCGTTGAGCCGAATTTTGTTCTTAAAGCGCAGGCCCAACCACAAGTAAAAATCGATAAAAATACAAATCTGACCGCAAATTATAGTAAAATTCAAAGTTTCCTCAAAACACCTTGGCAATATCGTAAGTTTGTCAAAAATAGTTCAGAGCCGCAAACGGTCGTAGCCTTGGTGGATTCTGGTATGGCTCTTTCTGAGGCGGGTGATTGCTTGGGTCGTACTTATCTCAATCTTGCAGAACTAGATGGTAAAGCCAATATAGATGATGATCAAAATGGGTATATTGATGATATTTGTGGCTGGAACTATTTGTCTAGCACCAATTTGGTTGGTGATTTGAATGGTCATGGAACTCATTTGGGTGGCTTGATCTTGGCTTTTAGTCCAGCCTCTGTTTTGCCATTGCAAGTTTTGGATGCCGATAATCAGGTGACATTGGATCGTTTGTTGTTGGCGTTAGACTATGCCACCAATGAGCTTAATTCTGGCGATATAATTAATTTGAGCATTGGTTCCGAAGTGGATAGTGCCATTTTGCAATCAGCAATCGCTCGTGCTACAGCCAAGGGGCTGACGGTAGTGGCCTCGGCGGGTAATTTGGGTGCAAAAACTGTGCTTTATCCAGCGGCTTATCCCAATGTGATTGCAGTCTCGGCTGTAAACGACAAAGGCCAAAAGGCCTATTATGCTAATTATGGTAGTGAAGTCGATTTTAGTTTGTATGGAGAGGCCTTAAGTTTTAGGCCAGATGCTAGGCAGTTGGTAGTCAAAGAGGGGACATCCCAAGCGGCAGCCCTGTTTTCCGCGGTCTTGGCCACCGTGGCTAGCAGCGAGGGGGCAAAAGTTAACGCAGATTTAATCGCAAAAATCGCTGAAAATGGTCTGGTTCAGGAAGATTATCCACTTGGCCATATCCTAGATTGGCAATCTCTGGCAAAATTACTCTGGGCTAAACCAAAATCCAAATCAATAAATTAAGTAAAAAACTATGAAACTTATTTCTCTAGGGGCGGCTCGCGAAGTTACCGGGTCCAAACATTTGTTGGAGGTCAACGGTTATAAAATTTTGTTGGATTGTGGTTTGTTCCAAGGTCATCGTCAGGAGTCTGCAGAGAAAAATCGTAAACTGCTTTTGGATCCAGCCAGTCTGGATGCCATGTTGATCAGTCACGCGCATATGGATCACACTGGTTTGATCCCTTATTATACAAAAAACGGCTACAAGAAAGAGATTATTTCCACGCATGCGACAAGAGATTTGGTGACTTATATGCTGGAGGATAGTGCATTTATTCAAACTCGCGAGGCCGAATATTTGCGCGAAAAAGGTAAAGATGTTGTTGAGCCATTGTACGACATAGATGATGCGCAAGCTTCGCTCAATCAGTTCTCAACAATTGGCTACAAAGTGCGACATCAAGTTGTGCCTGGGGTTTTTGCCACATACTATGAAGCTGGTCATATTTTGGGCTCAGCCCAAATTTATTTGGAAATTGATGATCAGGAAGATGGTAAGCACAAAACTTTGTTGTTTACAGGCGATTTGGGTCGCAAGGGTCTGCCGATTTTACGTGATCCAGAGAAAATTACAGAAGCGGATTTCGTTATTTGTGAAAGTACTTATGGTAATCGCTTCCACAAGTATATCGAAGAAGTAGACGATGTCTTTGAGCGTATTATCAAGGAAACAATTAGACGCGGTGGCAAGATTATTATTCCAGCTTTTGCCCTCGAACGCACACAGGAAGTTGTTTATCATTTGCATGTCTTGATGAGTTCGGGGCGGATTCCGGAATTGCCGATTTTTGTGGATAGCCCGTTGGCTTGTAATGTGACAACTGTGTTTAAGGCTCATCCTGAATGTTTCGATAGTGAGACCTATAATGAATTTATCAAAAATGACATTAATCCTTTTGGCTTTGGTCGTTTGAAATATGTAACTAAAGTCGAAGATTCCAAGCGGCTTAACAGTTTCAACCAGCCTTGTATTATTATTGCTGCTTCGGGGATGATGGAGCACGGACGAGTTCTGCACCATTTGCGTAACAACATCGAGAACCCCGCAAATACGATTTTGATTGTTGGTTACCAGGCTGAAAATACTTTGGGGCGCAAAATTTTGGAGCGACAACCTGCTGTTAAAATTTTCGGCGAAAACTATAGCCTACGCGCACAAGTCGAAGTTATTGATGCTTTTTCTGGGCATGCTGATCGTAGTGATCTAATTGACCACCTGAGCGCTATCAATACTAAGCCCAAACAGATATTTTTGGTCCATGGTGAAGAGGGTCAAGGGTTGACTTTTGCTGATATCTTGAGAGAATCTGATTTCCCCGCAGTTACTGTGGCGGAAATGGGAGCTGTTTATCAGTTCTAAAGAGGGAATTTCAATTATATTGTTGCCTGTTGTGATGACACAAATGGCAACAATATAATTGAAATTCTTAATCAACGCATGTGGTCAACAAATGGCCAATATTATCTAATATCAGCTAATGACTCAACAAACTAAACTTGGCCAACTTTTGTACGCCAAGTCGGCAGAATTGAATTTGTTTTCTCGCTCCGATCGCGAATTGATCGCAACTAAACATCTTCCTGATGCTTTGGCGTTTAACAAGTTAAATATCGATCTTAGCGACAAAAAGGTAATTGATCTAGGTACTGGCGGTGGTCTGCCCGGCTTGGCACTAGCGCTTGAGTTTGCCGATGCTAAGTTTTGTTTAGTTGATGCTCGTGCCAAAAAAATTAAAGCCGTTAGCCAAATTGGTGCAGATCTGGGTTTGGCGAATACTAGTTATCTGTCTGGTCGCTTGGAAGATTTGGCTCATGAGCCTGAATTTCGTGAACAGTTTGATCTGGCGTTGGCTAGAGCTTTGGCGCCTTTGCCTGTATTATTGGAGTAT
>CAZXGE010000073.1:0-4610 GCA_964640445.1 uncultured Candidatus Peribacteria bacterium | reverse complement strand
ATTCGCAATTCGGGACTAGAAGTAAGAGAATTTGAACGCTGCCGAAATAGTATCGATGCTATCCTGAGACAAATGCCAAGTGATCTAACTGAAGGCTTGGAGCAAATCATTATTCATAGCGAAGCACAAACTAGGCGTGGACTGGCAACACAAAGCGAAATTTATCTACGCTGCCTTGATGACAAAACTGAGCTACAGGCGGTTTTTGTTCATGAATTAGCCCATATCATTGAGCTCAATTGGTTTTCCGAAACCGAGCTTACTGACTCCCCCTTTGGCAAAACTACTAACAGAAACGATTATGTCTCGGGTTATGCAATGAGCGATCGTTTCGAGGATTTTGCCGAATCTTTTGCCTTATATTATTTGTATGGACAAACTTTTCGCCAACAGATGCAAGGCAACGAGCAACTAGAGGCAAAGTATAATTTTGTTAAATATCATGTTTTTGCGGGAGCTGAGTTTCAGCTAGGCAAAAGTAATCAAGGAAAGACCGCTTTAATTAGCGATATTTTCGATATTACCAAATTACATACTTTCTTGTAAAATAGACTTGCAAAGAGAATAAAAAGTCCTATAATGTACACATAGGATATGAAGGCTAATTTCGGCGTTTGTACTCCTAATGCCCACTTTTAGACTCCCCTTAGTGCAAGTCTCTATAGGGAGTTTTTTTGTTGCTTTTTGGATTAATTTCCTTAAAATACAGCGAGTTTGTTGATTTACATGGTGCTCTTAGCTCAGCTGGTTAGAGCGTCGGGTTGTGGTCCCGAAGGTCGTGGGTTCGAGCCCCATAGAGCACCCCATTTTAGTTGGAATATATCCAGAATAGACTATTTATGTTTAGTATTTTTTGGATAAATCTATGTATACTAATTTGACATATCTGGATTCTTTTGTTATAATTTAATGTTAATTAGTAATAAAACTATATGGGACTAGGTGAAAAATTGATAGCTGCGGGCAAAGGTGGTGCAAGGAAGCTTGCTTTGGCAGCTGGTTTGGTTGCTGCGGCACCACTATTAGGCGCAGGCTGTAATTGTGGGCCAGATCTGGGAAATATTGTCGAGGGTACAAAAGGAGCAGCAAGTGATGCTTTGCGTGAGGGAGGAGAAATGGTAGACAAGGCAAAATCTGGCATGTCGGAAACAAGCTGTGCATTAGCACTAGATTCGAATATGGACAAGACTGAGGCAAAAATGAGACTCAATAACTTAGTTGATCTTTTAAAGAAATCAGAAAATAGTCTAAATATTATTGGTGATAAAATGATAAGCGAATGCAAAACTACACTAAACAGTAGTAATTTCGAGAAATCAGGTGACGACCCAACAGCTAGCGGAGTGGTAGAAGAAAGTGGGAAAGTGAGATATAATATGGATCTGGAATTTGCTAAAATGGGCGGTGCAGGTAATCATGAGTTAGTAAATGGACCACTGTATGTTGATACAGAAGCGGATGGCACTGGCAATTTAGAGACTGGAATGGAATATAAAATTGCGAATAATGAATTTGTAACTATAAGTATTGAAGGGGATTTTAATAACAGTAATTCAGCTGATCCGGTTATACTTGGTGTTATCCACAGGAATGGCAATGAAACTTTGAAATACGAACTAAAGCTCAACTATACATTTGACAAAAATGAGCCAATTCCATTTCAAATTGGTCAATTCTATGTATATGAAGGGAATAATGACGAAATTTGCCATCGTTCACTAGACAAACTAGGACCGAATGATATACCAAAAGAACTGACTAGTATAATTACTGGGATCCTAAGCGGAAAAAACAAATTGGTAGAAACCCTAACAAGGACTAACTACTGTACTTATAGGTAGCTAACCCAACTGTTTCTGACCTTTTACTTGATCGCTTAAGTATTCGACTAAGCTGTCGGAGAAATTGCCGACGAAGCTCACGATATTGCCACCCTGGTAGGTTTGCTTGTTGAGTTCTAGGTAATCTTGGAGCGTAAAGCTGATTAGGTTTTTGAGTGGCGTACTGGCATAATTAGCGCCGGCTGTGCCGGCTTCATCTTCGCGAATGCGATTTAGTACCAAAACAAGTTCGCTGACAGCTGTTGTAATTAAAAATTTCAACCAGATATCAACTTCGATTCTGATTTTTAGTGGTAAAACAGCATCAGTACTAAAATGGGCTGGCACCAAGGCTGTGTTGCTGAATTCTGCTTCGTTTGGCAGAGATTCGGGGAATTTCAGGCCAACATGAGGTCTAATTGATTCAAAACGCAGAGATAAAATCGCTAGAATGAAAAATGCGGGAATATTGACTGCCATTGCCTTGAGAATAACTGTCAAAAAGCCCCCTTGCACATCTTGGTGCTTTAAGAGGGCTTTGATAATTTCTGATAAATCACCTTCGCTTTTTCTTTGCTTTTGTTCGGATTTCTGGTCTTTTGCTGCTTGTTCACGAGCACGAGCCATTGCTTCTCGCAAACGCTCAAGTGCGGCCTGATCGACGCCACCTTCGTTACCTTCTATACTAAAACTTTCTAGGCCGCCGAATTCACTCATTTAGTTTAAAGGGTTAAGCAGCTTGCTTGACTCCAACTACGGTTCTTGTGTAAGTACGACCATCGAATCTTTTGCGGCGAATATTGCTGAAAACAATATTACCATCAGTTTCAGCATAAAGTGTGAAATCTTTACCTGTACCGACATTTTCACCAGCATAGAACTTGTTACCTTTTTGACGAACGATAATGCTACCAGCTGAAGCAAATTCTCCACCGAATAGTTTTACGCCCAGTCTTTTTGATCGAGAATCGCGACCATTCTTGGTCGAGCCCCCTGCTTTCTTGGTTGCCATCTTTAGCGACTGTTAAATTGCAAATTACTCCAAGGAATTTAAGCGATGTTGCCTGTTTTGGCAAGACAAAATGTCGAAAATAGTTTGTCAGATCATTTATTGCTAATGCTATTATAATGACAGATCAATATGTAAGATCCGATAATAGCAATGAGATACCTCTATAACATCATAATTCTAGCCCTGGTCCTTGGGCTAGGCTCAGTAGTTTTTGCTCAGGAATTAGCTCAAGAGCAGGCTGTGCAGGAGGCTGATGGCGCCAAAGTTTTGGAGAATGTGAAAAGCACAATTCGAAACAAATCCGGTGACCTAACGGATCTTAGTCGGAATGTCGGGGTTATTGAGGAAGAATTGAGCTCAGCCACAGAGCGGATTAGCACACTGGAAGAGCAAATTGTTGGTCTAGACGAAGAAGTGAGCCGAACTAGTAAAAAAGTCGAAGCAAGCCGTGAGGAGTTAAATCAACTAAAGGAACGGATTGTTATTACAGAAAGTGAAATTTTGGAGACAAACGACGAAATCGCGGAGCAAAAGGAGCTAATCTCTGAGCTGATTCGCTTTATCTATGTGCAAAACATCGAAATTGGCGGTTTCGACTCCAGCGTTTCCCAGACAATCAAACTATTATTTGCTGACGAATCGGCGGGTGAGCAGCTGGCAACACTTTCGGACCTAGAGTACTTAGAGGTTAGCCAAAGGGATCTTGTTGTTTCCCTGGAAGGCAAGATTAAACAAGCAAAAAGTCTACTTGTTTCTTTAAACAAGGACAAAATCGCCAGCCAAAAGACTTACAATGAATTGCGACGACAAGAAAATTTATTAACAATCCAGCGACAAGCCAAGGTTGATTTACTGGCACAAACTCAGGGCAAGGTGGAAATTTATGCTGATTTATTGATTGAAGCTCAAGCTGAAGAGGTGGAAATCAGAAATCAGATCCGTAAATTGGCCTTGGAGTACGATAAATTGGCAAAACAAATTGAAGATTCAGGTTTAACTTTTGGTGCGAACCCAATTGGGTCCGGTAATGGTGATGGCAAGCTTAGCTGGCCGATCTTGCCGGAGCGAGGTGTGAGTGCTTTCTTTAAGGACAGTTCCTACAAAGCGGCACTGGGCGTGGAGCATAATGCTATTGATATCCGTGCTACGATGGCTACACCGGTTTTGGCAGCTGAAGATGGTATTATTTACAAAGTCAAGGGTGGAGATGGCTTGGATTACCACTATATAATCATCGCTCACAGAAACGGCATTTTGACGCTCTACGGTCATATGTATGACATTTTCGTGACCGAGGGGCAGCCAATTAGAGCCGGCCAACAGATTGGCTTGAGCGGCGGGTTACCTGGCTCTCGTGGCGCTGGTTACCTTACCACCGGACCGCATTTGCATTTTGAAGTGATTGACAACGGTCGTCATGCGGACCCCTTAAATTACCTAGATTTAACGAAAATTAATCTCAAATATTTACCTGAGAAATACTTGCAGAACCTGATTGAATAGAGCTATATTGGCTGTAGATTTTTTAAATAAATAAACAATGAAATTTAAGCTGTTTTTGGTATTAATTGCCATTGGGCTGTTGTCTATGGCTGGTTGTAGTAATCGAGATCAGACCGTTGATTCTGAGCAAAACAGAGACAGCGAGATGACAACTGAGGTTGCAACTGACTACTACAAATCTGGCGAAGTTAAGTTTAGTGATTTTGAACAAGTTGGGTACAATGAAATATTGTCCGAATCTGCTGCTCGCGAACTAGAGAAGATTGCTAAAATGC
>CAZXGE010000072.1:0-4779 GCA_964640445.1 uncultured Candidatus Peribacteria bacterium | reverse complement strand
CAAAAAACTACACGGCCGCTACGCCCTCATTATCATGAGCAGCGACCACAAACAACTTGTCGTAGCTCGCCGCGGCTCGCCTCTAATCATCGGCCACAACCCCGAAACCAAAGAACAGTTCCTAGCTTCCGATGTCCCCGCCTTCCTCAAATACACAAACCAAGTCTACTACCTCGACGACGAACAAATGGCCATTTTAGAACAAGATCAAGCCATTAAATTTTTCGACCTCAACACAAACTCCCCTATCGAAAAACGCCTAATACAAATCTATATCCAAGAAGAATAAGAAGCCCAAAAAGGCGACCATCCTCACTTCATGATCAAAGAAATCTGGGAACAAAAAGAAACACTTCTTCGCGCCGTCAATCAAGACCCCGCCCTCATCAAAAACCTAGCTACAACCATCGACAACGCATACGGCACCTACCTCATCGGCTGCGGCACAGCCGGCAAAGTTTGCCTAGCGGCAACTTATTTATTTGCCAAAATCGCCAAAAAGCACATTAATTTCGCCTACGGATCAGAATTCATAAGTTTCCAAGATTTCATTAAACCCGGCTCGCTGCTGCTCGCCGTCTCCCAAAGCGGCGAAACCGCCGACACACTAGAAGCCATGGAAATTGCCAAAGGCAAAGGCGCCAAACTGGCAGCAATTATCAATGTCGAAAGCTCAACTATGGGGCGACTAGCTGACTTGACAATCCCAATTAAAGCCGGCCCCGAAAAAGCCGTAGCCTCCACCAAAGCTACCACCTCCCAACTAGCCATACTAACCCTACTAGCCTACAGCCTAGCCGACGAACTCGAACAGGGCCTCGAACTACTAATCAACACTAGCAGCCAAATTAACGACATGCTAAACCCACGCTACGAAGAACACATCGAAGCCCTGGCTCGCAAAATCTACACAGCCGAAAGCATGTATATAATTGGCAAAGGCGTCAATTACCCCATGGCACTCGAAGCCGCCATCAAACTTCAAGAAGTCTCCTACATCCACGCCGAAGGCTTCGCTGGCGGTGAACTCAAACACGGCCCACTAGCCCTCATCGACAAAGGCACGCCCGTCATCGTCCTAGCCGCCAAAGACGAAACTTACATCGACATTCTCAATAACGCCCAAGAAGTCAAAGCTCGCGGTGGCTACATCATCGGTGTCAGCCCCGAAAATCAAGAAATTTTCGACTATTGGATTCGCGTGCCCGAAGTTGGCCACGCCTCACCAATCATCAACATTATCCCTATCCAAATTCTCTCCTACCATCTTGCCCTACTCAAAAATAACGATCCCGACAAACCACGCAATCTAGCAAAAAGCGTCACGGTGAAGTAAAGGTAATCAAAAAAGGAATATATAACATCTAAATACTATTGTCAATAAACTTTTAGCTAAACCCAAATTTAAGCTTCAATTTTGTTTGACAAATCAAATTCAGAGGAGGAATATCTCGACAATCTCACTTACTAACCATGTTCACACTAGCTCTTGTGGTTTTCAGTGTATCGCTACTTTTAATCATTTTTGATTTTGCCGATAAAACTGTAGTAGCCACGCTCGGTGCCCTCGCGTTAATTATTTTTGGCGTGCTTAATTTCGAAGAAGCAATGCTAGCTATCGACTTCGAAACCATTGGTCTACTACTAGGTCTGATGATTCTAGTCGCCGTCGCCCAACATTCCGGCATGTTCGACTGGCTCAATAATAAAATCGCCCAAACAAGCAAAGGTAGCCCCTTAGCTATCTTTATTTTATTTTCCGTACTGACATTTTTCGCCTCTACAGTTCTAAATAATGCCCCAGTTGTCCTCCTGATCATACCCGTCGCCTTGGCTTTATCCAAAGGTCTCGGTCTAAATTCCAAACTAATTGCAATTGCCATCGCCATTTTCTCCAATATTGGTGGTGCCCTGACACTGATCGGCGACCCACCAAATACAATTATCGGGATCCAAGCCAAACTAAGTTTCATCTCATTCTTGGAAAATTTATGGCTACCAGTTTTAGTTATGTCAATCCTGATCATTGCCTACATGACAATCATCAACTGGAAATCACTTAAACCTATCAACAAAAGCCTACCCAAACTGCTGATCAGTGACCTAATCATCAAAAGAATTGGCTACCAATTCGCTGGTAAAGGTGTCGATTTCTACCTTACAGCCCTCAGCCTACTTACCATTGCTGCCTCACTGGTACTTTTCATCGCCCAACCATTATTGGGTATCAATGTTGGAGTGATTGGCTTAGCCGTAGGCTTTATCATTGCACTTTTAGTTTATCGAAAAGTTCATTTCCTAGAACTAGCCAAAGAAGTCGAATGGGACTCCTTGATCTTTTTTGCCGCCTTATTTATCCAAGTGGCAGCCCTAGAAAAAGTTGGCTTTTTATCGATGATTACCAATGCCATTGCCGGCTATTCCGACAACTACACCATACTACTCATGGTCATCGTCTGGGGCATTGGCTTAGCCTCCATGGTTATCAACAACATCCCCTTCGTTGCCCTGATGATTCCCGTCATTTTCGAACTCCAAACCAAACTCACCGGCACACCTCACCTCGACCTACTCTGGTGGGCCCTAGCACTCGGTGCTTGTCTTGGTGGCAACGGCACAATCATCGGCTCATCTTCGGGCATTTTAGCTGTCAATTTAGCTAAAAAAGCCGGTGTAAATATCTCCTTCAAAGACTTCGCCGTCATCGGCGTACCAGTCACACTCATCTCTTTGGCAGTTTCCTCTCTTTATCTAATCTGGCGAGTTAATTCCTAAATTATGAACCAAACCCTAAATCAACAACTATCCAGTATTTTCCGCTATATCGAAGCCGATATCGGCACCTCCGATTTAGCCAACCTGGTCATCGAATCAATTTTAAATTCCGTTAGAAATCTGAAAGTCAAAAATGTAGATGAGTTTTACGACCAATTCAAAGAAGTAATGCTACTGATCAAAAGTACCAAACCACGCATCGGCATTATCATTACCTACTTTTGCGACCTTTGGGACGAACTCGAAACCGAACGCGAAAAAATCAAAACCGTAGAACAAACTTACGCAATCCTAGATAAAAAAATCGCCAACATCAAAAAAGGCAACAAAGATGACCTCAAAAAAATCATCAAAACCAGTCTAACCTGTATCGAAGAAAACGACACCATCCTCATCCACTCCCACAGCCACACCGTCCTGAGAGTGATCGAAAATGCTTGGCAAAAAAAGAAAAAATTCCGCGTCATCCTCGCCGAACAAGAAGAAGAAAAAACCAAAGACATTATCCGCTTTCTCCAAAATTTAGAAATCCCCTTTTTCGTGGTCCCCGAATTCATGCTTTCCCACATCGAACATGAAGTTACCAAAGTTTTTCTTGGCGCACTAACCTTCTCGACCGAAAACACTTTCGTCACCGATGCCGGCACCAATTCCGTAGTCGCCGAATTCCACCACGCCAAAGTTCCAATCTACCTATTCATCAGCACCAAAAAATTCTCTTTATGGCGGATCGAAAGCAAAAACCACACCTACAAAATCATCAAAAAAAACTGCTGCGAAATGGGTAAACATGGCAAAAACTCAATCAACTACGAAACCATCAAATTCTCCCACGACCGCCTACCTGTGGACCTCGTAGACCAAATCATCACCGAAGAAGGTTCATACACAGCCAAAACTATCCTCAAAGCTTTCAAAGACAAATACCGCGACCGCGAAAGTTGGCGCAAACGCCATAATTTGAAGGAGGATTATTAGCAAGGTATTGTAATAGAAAAATCAATCAAGTTACCACTAGAATCTTTCTGCTTACCTATAATTTTAACCGTCTTTTGATTAGTATTTTCCGCAATTTCACAACTTAAAATAACAACCAAATTAGCACACAACATATCTAGACGCTGCAAATATCTAAGGCTATGACTACCAGTCATTAATTTTTTGTGCAAAGCCTCCATCACAGTTAACTTTTCCAAAACCGTCAATTTACCATTTGGCATCGTGTTAACTAAAATCAAACTCCGCAAATTCGGCAAAACAGAATTATCCATTTTCAAAAATGTATTCAACTGGGGCCAAATCATTAAAAACCTAAAAAACAAAGGTGCATTAACACCCAAACTCAACTTTCCAAGATCAACTCTACTCAAACCCTCTTCTTCAATTAAATCCCAAATCTCACTAAATTTTGCCATTAAACCTGCATCAACCTCGACACAATCATCTAAACTAAAATCATTAGCATATACCTTCTTTTCAAATAATTTCCTAGCTTCAGACAAATTATCACCACAATCACGCAAATAATAAAAAAATGACGCCAAATTAGACCACTCAACATAAGATTCACCTAATAAGAAATATTCATCAACCAAACAACGCATCAACCGAGAGACTTCAACTAAAGCAGCCTCTCGATCCAATGATATCTGCGACTCAGTTTCTAATTTTTTTTGAACCGACAGAGCAGCTATTACTTCTTCAATTTTTTTAGTAAAAAAATGACGCAAACCATTAACATATGAATTCTCAGTCCCATCAACTTCATATTCAGCAGCAAACAATTCATAATAATTCCGAACAGTTAAAACTGCGTCTTTATAATCATAACCTTTATCAGTAAACAATAACCACCAAACTCTTAATTCAAAATTTGGCAATAATTTCAAATCAATTTGCCCTGGTTTTAATTGCTGATCGAAAACCACACCCATTAAATCCGGCCGCCCCAAAAGTAGTCCTTCCAATGACATATCCGGCGGAGTAGCCTTGGCAGCCCCAAAA
>CAZXGE010000071.1:1745-4805 GCA_964640445.1 uncultured Candidatus Peribacteria bacterium | reverse complement strand
CGACCGAGACGTATTAGTAATACGATGAGTAGCAAATGACGCAGTTGACGCAGAAATTCGCATTTTCCAGAGCTTACTAAAGCCTAATTTAAAGTCCACTCTATGAATGACCAATCCGCATTTGCCCAAGAAAATTTAACTACCAAAGACGAACACGAAGAGGTTTTTTTTGCAACTTCACCCGAGGGCATGCACGATGTTCTACCATCTGATCATGAATATTTTACTTTTATCAAAAAAGTTGTGCGCCATCGCTCTCGCCAATCGGGCTTCACTAGAATTTCCACACCACTACTAGAAAGAGCAGAAACATACAAAAAAGCTTTCCCCGAAGAATTGGACAAAGTTAACCGTGGCATGTTCACGATGCGTGACACTGATGGCAACGACATGGTCCTAAGATCTGGAGCAACCGTCGGTATTGCTCGCGCCTACATTGAACACAAATTTGCTGAAATGCCTCAGCCAATCGAGCTTTATTATATCGATACTTTTGCTCGGGATGTCAAAACCAAAGCTGGCCAATACAAACAATTCAACCAGTTTGGCTTTGAAGTGATCGGTGAAAGCGATCCAGCCTTGGATGCTCAGGTTATCTATACAGCGCACAAAATCAACGAAGACTTGGGTATCGACAAAAGTTTGCGCCTAAAAATCACAAATCTTGGCGATGATACAACCCAGCAACAATACATCGATGCCCTCAAAAATTACTACATCGGCAAAGACAGGAGTTTGTGTTTTGACTGCCAAGACTGGATGACCAAAGACCCGTTACAACTACTTAGTTGTCACGAAGAAGATTGTATGATTCTCAAGGAATTGGCACCGAAAATCGACCAATTTTGGACACCGGAAACTCGCCAATATCACGATATGCTCAAGCGCTCGCTCGATGAACTTGGGGTTCCTTTCGAAGAAGACCTCTACCTTGTCAGAACTTTGCACTACTACAGTGGTACGGTTTTCGAATTTTGGGATGACAAAAAAGGCAAGGAGTTTGCTATCGGCGGTGGTGGTCGTTATGACAAACTGATCAAGCGCCTAGGCGGCAACCCGACTCCAGCCGTGAACTACGCTGCGGGAATGGAACGGATTGTCCGCAAGATGAAAATCAACAAGATCAAAGTCCCCTCCAAAGACACTTTGCATGTATTTGTGGCACAACTAGGTGACGAAGCAAAAATTAAATGTCTCAAGCTACTAACAGAACTCAGAGAAAAAGGCGTAAAAGCGATCGGTGCTATGGGTCGTGGTAGCATGAAAGAACAAATTGCTATGGCGGAAAGATTCAAAGTACCATACATGACACTGATGGGTCTTACCGAAGTGCGTGAGGGCAAAATCATTCTCCGCGAAATGACCAAAGGCCAACAAGTCCACCTCCCCTTAGAACAAGCTGCCGATGCGATTATCGAACGAATTGGCAAAGATAAACTTGACACTTACACTCCTGGTGAGCTGCTTTACTAGTTTGGCTTGTTTTTTGAAAGCTAGCTAATTTAGAATGCGTTTATTATAGTGAGTTTTGCAAGATGCAGTAGTTCGCACTTTTCAAAGCTTAGTATGGTCTAATTATCTTGTTATGACCAAAAAAGAAATCATCAACGAGCTCCAGAAACTAGGTATTGATGCTAATTTTTTGCAACGCAAAGAAGAATTAGAAAAAATGCTAGAGTTAGCCAAAATTGCCAATAAACAAATCCGTCCCAGCCGTGTCTACCGCCCACAATACAAAGAAGAAGTACCGCGCTGGCGTCGTTTTAAACCTAGCGAGAAGTTAGTTTCTTGGCCTTTCATCTTGTCGATCTTAGGCATTTTTGCTTTTGCAACGATTCTATTATTTAGCTTCAATTCTACTTTTCGCAATAATTTAGCACTAATTGCTGGCAAACTCGGATTCAACGAAGCCGAAGAAGAAATAATTATCGAAAAAGAAGCAGAAATTGCCACTGATGGCCCAAGGATTTTTGAAAAAAATAATAAAACCTATGTGGTCTACGACTTTCCCCTGATCCGGATTAATGTCCTCTACGACCCGAAATGCCGCCGCACCGAATGTAAAATGGACTTACTTGTTGAGCAAATCAAAAACAACATCACCCCATTGGTCAAATTCGACTACATCGACTACCAATCTGGAGCTGGACGCAAATTGATCCAAGATTACGATATCAAAGCTTTGCCAGTCTTTGTTTTTGATGAATATTTAAACAAAATTGACCAGTTCGCCAAAGTTCAGCACTTTTTCACTTTGGTCACAGACAAATATCTACTCAAAGCAGATCCATATAAAGTACTAACTGGATCAGATGTTAAATCTGCTAATTTCAAGGGCGCCAATCCCGACACCAGCAAAAACTCGATTGTCATCTATACTAGTTTCACTTGCCCCTATTGCCAACAAGCCGTGGCCCTAATGGAACAAATCCTCAATAAATACCCGGATAGCCTTACGATCTACCTCAAACACTACAACCGTGGTGGCAATGATCTTTTAGCAGCCAAAGCAGCCGAATGTAGTGGCGAACAAGGCAAATTCTGGCAAATGCATGACAAATTGTTTGCCGAACAACTACAATGGGTCGGCGAAAATGACAGCAACTTCCGCCGCACCCTGACCGGCTTTGCCCGCTCCACAGGCCTCAACCTAGGTAGTTTCAATGAGTGTATCAATTCCGACCGCTTCGATGCCAAAATCATGGCCGATACTGATGAAGCCAAAATCCTTGGTGTCGAAAACCTCCCCACCTTCATCGTCAACCAAGACATCCTCACCGGCATCTACCCAATTGAACAATTCGAGGAGTTGATAGTTAAGTAGAAAGAAGCTATTGAGAGGTAAGTTTTTCCAGTCTTTTCAATAGTTCTTCGTCGACCTCATCTTGGTCATATAGACCTAGATCTAAATCCACATCATCTAAACCAGGGCAATCATCAAAAAAATTCGGATTATTCGCCAGGACTACTTGCAAAATTTTAGCTTTAGACAATAGCCCTACGCTACTCAACAAATCATCACGCAATGATTGGTCGTCCAGCCAATCGCCATTTTTACCT
>CAZXGE010000071.1:0-1735 GCA_964640445.1 uncultured Candidatus Peribacteria bacterium | reverse complement strand
GCAAATCAATAGATTTCGCAAACGCCTTTATCTCGCTTCGAACCTTTCTTAGATCCGTGAAATAAGTAATTTTTCCACCGCTAACAATCTCACAAATTCTCCAATAGTAAACTGGAGCTGATAGCAAACGAAAAGCAATATAACCGTCAGATTCACTCTCATCTCGTGGAAATTTAGAGCGACTAATTGGCAACTCATGATCTTCAACTATATGTCTAACAATATAGGTTAAGCATTTTTTATTTCTGCAAACCAAAATTGTCGTATTGTATTTTCCAATCCTAAAAACAGAATATTGATCAGCTATATTTTTACTGAGTGGAACGTTCAATATCGAGTGGGTAAAATCTGTACCCTCACCTAAACCTAGGATTGCAAAAGCTTGCAGCAAAGATTCAAAATGTGGAATAACCTCAGGGGCAATTTCATTTTCTTTAAGTAAAATTGCATCCAACAAAACTTTTACAGCTTCCGTTGTAGCAGTTTGTGCTGTAGTAACATCTGGACTACAACTTCGAACCGCATCTTCAACTAAACCAGGACGATCCAAACCTGGTCCAAGCTCTTTATCAATCCCCATACCAACTATTTAAAAACCAAGACCGCTATAATTATCAAATATAAGATATTTTGTCAATAGCAGCTGCGTCTAGTAAGTTTTTCTCTTGTTGCTTCTGATAGCTGAATAATTTATCCTAAAGCAGCAACTAAATTCTTCTAAATGCAAATAAAAACTAGTATCAATAAAATAACCATCACGCTACTAATTAGCCTGATCACAATGTTTTCCGGCTGTGCTAGCGTCGAGACAGTCAAACCGTCGCTCAATGGGCCGACAACGCCACCGACTTCCAGCCCTGAGGGCACCCCACCTAATTCCAATTAATCCACAATCATTATGAATCAAGATATTCGCGAGCAGGCAATCCGTTACCACGCTGAACATAAGGGCAAAGTGGAGATTGCTAGCAAAGTTAAATTCGACAACCAAGACGACCTTGGCATGGTTTATACACCAGGCATGGGTTATGTTTGCCAAGAAATTGTCAAGGATCCGGAAAAAGTCTGGGAATATACGATGAAAGCGAACACCGTGGCTGTGGTTTCTGATGGTTCAGCCGTTTTGGGTTATGGCTCAATCGGGCCACTACCAGCAATTCCCGTAATGGAAGGCAAAGCACTTGTCTTCAAGAAATTTGCTAATGTTGATGCTAGCGTGCTTTGCTTAGACACGACTGATCCAGAGGAAATTATTTTTATTTGTAAGCAGATTGCCCCGACTTTTGGCGGGATTCACCTAGAAGACATCAAAGCTCCGGAATGTTTCCATATCGAAAATCGACTAAAAGAACTATTAGACATTCCCGTTTTCCACGATGATCAACACGGTACGGCGATCGTGGCCCTAGCTGCACTGATCAACGCCATGAAAGTGACTGGCAAAGAATGGGACAAAGTCAAAGTTGTGATCAATGGTGCCGGCGCCGCTGGGATTGCCATTGCCAAAATCCTACTAACCAAAGGGGTTAAAAATATGATTGTTGTCGACAGCAAAGGCGCAATCTACCCAGGTCGTGAAGACATGAATCCCTACAAAGATGAGCTGGCGGAACAAACAAATCCTGCCCGCGAAGTCGGTCAATTGGCTTATGTCATCGAGGGTGCTGATGTCTTCATCGGTGTATCCAAGGCTGGCGTCCTCTCCGAAGCCATGGTCAGAAGCATGGCTTCCGAT
>CAZXGE010000070.1:0-4941 GCA_964640445.1 uncultured Candidatus Peribacteria bacterium | reverse complement strand
TTTCACGAATTCCGTAACGCATTAATTCGACTTTGGGGTTTGCAAATGGTGTAGCCATATTGGTTTTAAATTAAGTTAATTTGATTATCTTTGCTTTTATGGTTGTTGTCTAGGGGCAAATCTGGATAGTTAAGTGGGCTCTGAAAAATGCACACTTAAAAGTTTATTCAGAAATTCCGTTTGCGTTTTTGTCAATAGCTGTATATCTTGTCCCGAGTGACTTAATTTATTTGTTTTGTATATGTTTATTTATAATATTGCCATCGTTGCTCACGTAGATCATGGGAAGACGACTTTGGTTGATGCTTTGTTGAAAGCTAATGAGAACTTTGATCAGCATAAGGGTTTAGAAGAAAGAGCGATGGATAGTAATGATCAAGAGAAGGAAAGAGGTATTACAATTTATGCGAAGAATGCGGCGATTAGTTATAAGGGCAATAAGATTAATATCGTGGATACGCCCGGGCATGCTGATTTTGGCTCTGAAGTGGAGCGTGTACTTAGAACTGTCAATGCCGTGATTTTGGTTGTGGATGCTTATGAAGGCCCGATGCCACAGACGAAATTTGTTTTGCGAAAATCGTTGGAGCTTGGTCACAAGGTTTTGGTTGTAATCAACAAAATTGATAAGCCGATGGCTCGTCCAGATGAGGTAGTTGATTTGACTTTTGATTTATTTGCAACTCTAGGGGCTAATGATGAACAATTGGATTTCCCTTATATGTATGCTATTGCCAAACAAGGTGTGGCGATTCGCAATTTAAATGATCCCCACACTGACATTACTCCGTTGTTAGATTTCGTTTGCGAGAATGTGCCGAAGAGTGACGCTGATCTGAATGGGGAATTTATGATGCAGCCAGCAACTTTGGCTTATGATAACTTTTTGGGACGTATTGCTGTTGGGAAAGTTTATCAAGGTAAACTTACGGCTAATCAAAATGTGACAGTGATTAATCCAAATGGTGAAAAGCGTGCAGGTAAGGTGACGAAGATCTTTGCTTTTGATGGTATGAATCGTGTGGAGACTTCTGAGGCAGTAGCCGGAGACATCGTGGCGATTGCTGGTATTGCTGATATTTATGTAGGGGAAACTATTAGCACAAGTGCTGATGTTGAACCGTTGCCGGCGATTAAAGTTGATCCACCGGCTTTGGCTGTGGAATTTATGGTTAATGATTCACCTTTTGCTGGTAAGGAAGGTGATTTTGTGACAAGTCGACAAATTAGAGCTAGGTTGGAGAAAGAGCTAGAGACGAATGTGGGTATGAAAATTGAGTTCCAAGATAATAGTGATGCGATTAAAGTTTACGGTCGTGGCGAGATGCATATTGCTGTTTTGCTAGAAACTATGCGTCGCGAAGGTTTTGAGTTGCAAATTTCCCAACCGGAAGTTGTGATGCAGGACATTGATGGTGTTCGTCATGAACCGTTTGAGATAGCTGTAGTTAATGTACCAGAGGGGATGGAAGGAGCGATTATTCAATCTTTGGGGCAGCGAAAAGGGATTATGACTAATATGCAAACCGCCAATAAGAATGTATCTATGGAGTTCGAGATTCCAACTAGGGGTTTGCTTGGGTTTAGATCGCAATTCTTGGTAATGACAAGAGGTGAAGGTACTTTGTATAGCTCGTTTGATAAATTTAAGCCGTATGCTGGTGAAATCCAAAAACGATCAGTGGGTTCGATGATTTCTCAGGAAACTGGAGAAACAATGGCTTATTCACTATGGAAGTTGCAAGAGCGTGGTCCATTGTTTGTTGGCCCTGGTGTGCCGGTTTATGAAGGTATGATTTTGGGTGAACATAATCAGGGTACAGATTTGACTGTTAATCCTGTAAAAAATAAAAAGCTGACGAATGTGCGTGCTTCTGGTACTGATGAAGCCATGAATTTGACGCCGATTATCCCAATGACTTTGGAAAGAGCTATGGAATATATTGATAGTGATGAGTATGTGGAAATTACGCCTTCGACTATTCGGATTCGCAAGAAGTACTTGAAGGAACACGAGCGGAAAAAGAAATAATTAGCAGCTGGTGCCCTGCGGCAAGGCTGTTAATTATTTCTTTTTCTTTATAAACTGGAAACAGACGTTAACAGCTGGTGCCCTGCGGCAAGGTAGTTATTTATTTCTTTTACTTCCTTGGCTTGATAACTTCTTGGCCGTTGAGGTAGGCTCTTAGAGGTTCGGGGATAATGACACTACCGTCAGCTTGTTGATTGTTTTCGATGATGGCGATTAAGGCTCGTCCGATAGCGATGGCGGTACCGTTTAGGGTATGGACGAATTGAGTTTTGCCTTCTTGGTCACGGAAGCGGATTTTTGCCCGTCTGGCTGTAAATTCATGATAATTGGAGCAGCTTGTGACTTCCCGGTATTTTTCTTGAGTAGGGATGTAAGCTTCGATGTCGTATTTTTTGACGGCAGGAGCACCAAGGTCGCCAGCGCAAATGTTAATGACTTGGTAAGGAATGCCTAGGTCGGCGAAAATTTCTTCTTCAATAGAGCGAATTAGTTCGTGTTCGGTTGCCGATTGATCTGGTCCACAGAAACTAAACATTTCTAGTTTGTCGAATTGGTGCACACGAAGTATTCCTTTGGTATCTTTCCCGTAGCTACCAGCTTCGCGGCGGAAACAACTGGAAAAGCCAAAGTAGCGTAATGGTAGTTTGTTGATGTCGAGAATTTGGTCGGCATGAAGCATAGTTAGTGGCACTTCTGATGTGCCTACAAGGTAAAGGTCGTCTTCGCCTGGATTAACATGATAAACTTCATTGCCGTCAGCAGGGAAGAATCCTGTGGCGTACATGGCTTCTTCTTTGACTAAGACTGGGGTTATAACGGGGACGAAGTTGTGTTTTAGTAGTTTTTGCGTGGCAAATTGGATAAGGGCAAATTCTAGGAGTACTGCTTCGTTTTTGAGGTAGTAGAAGCGAGCGCCTGAAGCTTTTTGAGCAGCTTCGATGTCGATAATGTCTAATAGTTCTCCTAGTTCAACATGGTCACGAGGTGGGAAGTCGAATTTGGGGATTGTGCCAACGGTTTTGAATGGTTGATTATCTGCTTCTGTGCCATCTGGTACATCTTGGGCGGGAAGATTGGGGATTCTTAGTAGCATGTTGGTCAGTTCAGGTTCGATGCTGTTGAGTTCTTCAGTGAGTTTGGTTTCTTCTTCGCCAACTTGTTTCATGGCGGCAATTTTTTGGTTGCGTTCGTCTCCTGATAAGGTGGCTATTTCTTTGGAAGCTTGGTTTTTTTGGCTACGAACATCATCGAGTTTTGTGATTAGACTTCTGCGTTTTTCGTCTAGTTCTAGTGCTTTTTCTAGGAAGCTGCGGTCAATACTGCTGTATTTTCTTTTTAATCCAGTTACTACTAGTTCTAAGTTTTCACGAATGAAATTGATGTCTAACATGTCTTAATTTAGCTAAATTTTGTTACAGTGATTTTCCTTAATTATTGCTTTAAAGTCCAGAAGTTTTTTCCCAGAATGATTATTGAAAAGCTTAGATTTCGGTATCGACTGTTAACTAAAAAGCCCAGTCCAGTAGGGAAAGGGCTTTTTGATTCATTGTATTGATTTTAGCTTACGACTATTCTTTTTTGTCATTATCTACTGTTTCGCCGTCAACAACATTATCAGTATTGGTTGCGCTGTCATTGTTTGCTGTTGAATTTGCATCTGGAGTAGCTTGTTCATACATAGCTGCACCGACTTTTTGAATAGCTTCGGATAGTTCTTCGGTAGCTTTTTTGACAGCTTCAATGTCACTATCAGTATTTTCTAAAAGTTCTTTTAGGGTTTTGATTTTTTCGTCAACTGGTTGTTTGATTTCGTCACTGACTTTGTCGCCAGCTTCTTTGAGAGTTCGTTCTGATTGTGTGACTAGGCCTTCGGCGCTGACGCGAATTTCGACTGCTTCTTTGCGTTTCTTGTCTTCTTCGGCGTGTTTTTCCGCTTCTTCACGCATTCTTTCTACTTCTTCTTTGCTAATACCTGAGGAGCCTTGGATGGTGATTTTTTGTTCTTTGTTCGTACCTTTGTCTACAGCTTTGACATTGAGGATACCGTTGGCGTCGAGGTCAAATGTGACTTCGATTTGTGGTACGCCACGCGGCGCTGGTGGGATGCCATCAAGTACGAAGCGGCCTAGGGATTTGTTGTCACCAGCCATAGAGCGTTCGCCTTGGAGAATGTGAATTTCTACTGAAGGTTGGTTGTCTGCTGCTGTGGAGAAGACTTGTGATTTGCTGGTTGGGATTGTTGTGTTGCGTTCGATTAAAGGTGTAGAGACACCACCAAGTGTTTCGATACCCAAAGTTAGGGGGGTAACATCTAGGAGTAAAACATCTTTGACATCACCTTGTAGTACGCCACCTTGGATGGCTGCACCAAGTGCTACTACTTCGTCGGGATTGATGCCTTTGTGTGGCTCTTTTTTGAAGATTTCTTCAACTTTTTTCTGAACTAAAGGTGTGCGAGTTGAGCCGCCAACGAGGATGACTTCGTCGATGTCTTTGGCTTCTAGTTTGGCGTCTTTGAGGGCATTTAGACACGGAGTAATACTGCGTTCAACTAAAGGCATGATCAATTCTTCGAATTTGGCACGATTGAGCTTGAGGGTAAGATGTTTTGGGCCAGAAGCATCAGCAGTAATAAATGGAAGATTTACTTCGGTTTCTTGTGCGGAAGATAGTTCGATTTTCGCTTTTTCAGCTGCTTCATTTAATCTTTGTAGGGCGACTTTATCTTGAGATAAGTCGATACCTTGATCTTTTTTGAATTCGGAAATTAAGTAGTCAACTAGGGCATGGTCGAAATCGTCACCACCAAGCTGAGTGTCACCATTGGTTGATAATACTTCGATTTGAGTGTCACCGTCTAGGCGTGCGATTTCTAGAATAGAAACATCGAATGTACCACCACCTAGATC
>CAZXGE010000069.1:0-4952 GCA_964640445.1 uncultured Candidatus Peribacteria bacterium | reverse complement strand
CTCTGAAAAAACCAGGAAATTCCACAACCTTACCTCGAGCAACAAACTCAGCAGCCACCGTTGCAGCAGCCTTAATTTTCACCGTTGTCAATTTCAACCGAGCTTCAGCCATTTGTGTCGCAACTGTTCGCTTAAAAATTAAATCATAAAGCCCAAGCTCCTTCCCCATCAACCCAGCCTTATTAGGGAAAACGAAATTACTACCAGCCGGACGAATTGCTTCATGCGCCTCCTGTGCTCCCTTGCTCTTCGTCTTATACCTACGCACATCCTTACTTAAATAATCTTTACCAAAACTTTTCTCCACATGCGACCTTGCAGCCTTAATTGCCTGCTCCGATAAATGCAAAGAATCGGTACGCATATAAGTAATCAAACCATTCTCATATAATTTTTGAGCAATCCTCATTGTCTCCTTAGCTGATAAACCGAGTTTCTTACTGGCTTCTTGTTGCAAAGTTGAAGTTGTAAACGGCGGTGACGGCGACCTTAACTGCTGCTTAGATTCAACTCCAAGCACACTATAATCCGCCTTCTCCAAATCAGTCTTCAACTCCAAAACCTCTTCAAGGCTCAATAAACGCAAATTTTTCTTAGCAATAAGCTCACCAGTTTCTCGATCAAAATCAGCAGAACCAGCAATCCGATCAGCACCTACCGTCCATAGTTGAGCCGAGAATTTCTGTTTTTCAAATTCAAAATCAGCCAACATATCCGCATAAGTAGCAGTCTTAAAGCCCATTCGCAAACGCTCACGATCACAAACTAACTTCAAAGCAGCACTTTGCACACGACCAGCAGAAAGTTTTGGTGCTACTTTTTTCCAAAGCACAGGCGAAACTGTATAACCCACAAGGCGATCTAAAATCCGTCTACCTTCTTGAGCATTAACCAAATTCATATCAACTTCACGAAAGTTGTCCAAAGCCTTAGCCAAGGCTTCCTTTGTAATCTCATGAAACACCATCCGCTTCACCGGAACCTTTGGCTTCAACACATCGAGCAAATGCCAACTAATAGCCTCACCTTCTCGATCTTCATCAGTTGCCAGTATTACCTCTTTAGCATCTTTCAATTTAGCTTTAAGTTCATTAATCAACTTTTTCTTTTTATCCGGAATTACATACAAAGGCGCAAAACTATTTTCAATATCCACGCCGAGATTTGCCCATTTCTCTTTTTTGTATTTAGCCGGAACTTCTTTTGCCGAACTCGGTAAATCACGCACATGCCCCATCGAAGAAACTACAATATAATCTTTAGACAAAAACTTACTAATCGTCTTCGCTTTCGTCGGAGATTCCACAATTACTAAACTCTTACCCATAGCAGCATATATTTATATAGTAATGCTAAGCTTATACAGAAATTAAGAATACGAAAGAAAATCAACCAACAAAAGCTTTGACAGAAAGTGGATATTTCTTTTTAAGTTATTATTTTCTTCGACTAGTCAAAAATCCCCCTAGCCAAAGCCATCCAAGACAAAAACCAAGCCCACAAGCCAAAAACAGATATTTACAGAATAAATTTTTCTTTCCTTAATTAACGAAATGGCTTAACAAAGGCACTTTCCTAAATTTACTCTTGTCTTTAGTAAACCCAAGCCTATAATCGAGCTGTTATACATTAACGTCAAAACACATGACAAAATCTGACCTAGTTGCTGCAGCTGCACAAGCTACAGGCGTAACTAAAAAAGATGCTGGTATGGTTCTAGATGCTCTTCTAGAGTCTATCACTGGTGCTCTTAAAAAAGGCCAAAGCGTTACTCTAACAGGCTTCGGTACTTTCCGCGTTTCTAAACGTGCTGCTCGTACAGGCGTAAACCCACGCAATCCAAAAGAAAAAATCAGCATTGCAGCTATGAAACTACCTGCATTCAAAGCTGGTAAATCTCTAAAAGATGCTGTTCGCTAGTTTTCTCTGCAATTAGCAATAATTGCATTTAAAATTCACAAATTAAAAACCCGCCATGATCGACCCTTCGATCCCAAAGCAATGGCGGGTTTTTGCTTTACTAGTAAAAGTTTTTCCATTAATTTACATTTATCAAACCCTATCCAATTGGCATTAATGGAACAACAATTACACCAACTAAAAACAGAAACTCTCGAAAAAATCTCCAATATCCAATCGCAAACTGATCTCACAAATCTAGAAGTCGAAATCCTAGGTCGTAAAGGCACACTAACCGAGATGCTAAAAGGCGTAAAAGATCTACCCGCAGACCAGAAACCAACAATTGGCAAACTAGCTAATGTCATCAAAACAGAATTAGAAACTGCCCTTTCCGAATTAGGCAAAAAACTAAAGCTAGCCGAAATCAACAACGAGCTCAATAAGCACAAAATGGATGTTACCGAGCCCTCGATTGGCTCCAAACTAGGCCATATCCACCCCCTCTACCAAGTCCAAAAAGAAGTCGAAGCCATTTTTGCTTCCATGGGCTTTGAAATAGCAGACGGACCAGAAGTAGAAGCCGAATATTACAACTTCGAAACTCTAAATATCCCCAAAGATCATCCTGCTCGCGACATGCAAGATACTTTTTTCATCGACAAAAATCCTGACCAAGAATTAGGCAACCTAGTCCTTAGAACTCACACCTCACCAGTGCAAACCAGAAGCATGCTCAAAAAAGGCGCTCCCCTAAGGCTCATAGTGCCAGGCAGAGTTTTCCGCTATGAAGCCACTGATGCCACCCACGACGCCACATTCGATCAAGTGGAAGGTCTACTAATCGACAAAGGAGTTGGACTATCTCATCTAAAAGGCGTTCTCACCGAATTTCTAAGTAAACTTTTTGGACGCGAAGTCAAAATTCGCTTTCGACCTGGCTATTTTCCGTTCGTTGAACCAGGACTAGAAGTCGATTTTTCTTGTGCTTTTTGCCAAGAGCAAGGTTGTAGAATCTGTAAATATACCGGCTTTATCGAATTCATGGGCGCTGGCATGGTTCATGAAAATGTTTTACGCGCTGGTGGCATCGATCCAGCAGTTTACCAAGGCTGGGCTTTTGGCTTTGGTCTAACCAGACTAGTCATGATGCGCTACGGAATTACTGACATTCGCCACCTCTACAACACAGATATTCGTTTTGCTAATCAATTCTAAATGTTCATTTCCCTTAATTGGCTCCAAGATTTCCTCGAATTAAAACTAAGTGACAAGCCACATTTGGCCTCAGTCGTAGTTGGGCATGTCTTGAGCGTCCAAAAACACCCAAACGCTGACAAACTCAACATTGCCGAAGTCGAAGTAGCACCCGGCCAAATTAACACAATTGTTTGCGGTGCCAATAATTTAGCCGTAAACCAAAAAGTTCCAGTCGCTCTACCAGGTGTAACTTTACCTGGTGATTTCCAAATTGCCGTCAGAGCTGTACGCGGGATCGAAAGCTACGGCATGATTTGTGCTGCCGACGAACTTGGCTTACCCAATGATGACAACGCCGAAGGCATCATGGTCCTCGATAACGAAATTCCCGTTGGCACTAAATTAAGCAAAGTCCTCAACGAAACCAACTTATCCCCCAAAGAACTCTGCCAACTTTTCACTATTCGCACAGCAGAAGTAGAAGGCTTCGAAATCAAAAACAACGATATCGTGCTAGAAATTGACAACAAGTCCTTAACTCACCGCCCCGATCTTTGGTGTCACTACGGAATTGCCAGAGAATTAGGCGCTATTCTCAAACTCAAACTAAACCAACTCAATTTCGACCACCAACTAACTCCGACAATCAACAAAGCTCCATCAATCGAAATCAACGACAATAAACTTGCCCAAAGATTTAGCAGCATCTACATCGAAGAATTAGACAATTCCATCGACACTCCAGAACTGATCAAACAAAGACTATTAGCAGTTGGCCAAAATCCAGTGAATTTCATTGTCGACATTCTAAACTATGTCATGCTCGAATTAGGACAACCACTTCATGCTTATGACACCGAAAAACTTTCTGGCAACTTAACAGTCCGTCGCGCCCAAGCCCAAGAAATGATTTCCGCTCTCAACGACAAAACATACGAATTAACTGGCAACGACATTATCATTGCCGACAATAATAATGCCCAATGTCTAGCCGGTATCATCGGTGGCAACGATTCAGCTGTCAGCCCTACAACACACAGTATTTTACTAGAAGCAGCCACATGGCCAGCAGCCGACATCCGCAAAACCTCAACTCAACTAGGCATCCGTACAGATGCTTCTATGCGCTACGAAAAAAGCTTAGATCCCAACCTAACTATTGCTGCCCTAAACCGCACAATCACTTTAATCAAAACCTACCAACCACAAATTAAAATCTCGGAAATCAGCGATAACTATCCGGAAAAACTAATTTCGCCGCAGATCAGACTATCCCAACGCCAAATCGAAAATTATCTAGGACAAAAGCTAAACCAAGATTTGATTAGCCAAATTTTAAACAGTCTCGAATTTCAAATTGAACTAGAAAAAAATGAAAATGACACCATTTTTGTAGTCACTGTCCCCACTTTCCGTGCTAGCAAAGATATCAACAATGCCCCCGATCTCATCGAAGAAATTATTCGTATGTATGGCTATGAAAACATCGAAGCCAACAGCCCACATTTACCAATCAAACCCGTCGAACCAAATTACGCTCGCGCCCAAGAACATGAATTACGCGAACTACTAAAATCACTTGGCTACACTGAAGTTGTCAACTACTCATTCTACAGCCAACAAGACTTGGCTAAAAGCAATCTTGATGAAACCAAACACCTCAAACTCAAAAACTACCTCGCCGAAACTCAAACACACCTCAGAACTTCGTTAACACCCAATTTTCTCAAAAACATTAACGAAAATCTCAAGCACCAAACCGAACTAAAAATCTTCGAAATTGGCCGTACATACACAGAAATGGGCGAATTCTTCCCCGCTGAAGAAACTAAACTAATTTTAGGGCATAGTAG
>CAZXGE010000068.1:3519-4987 GCA_964640445.1 uncultured Candidatus Peribacteria bacterium | reverse complement strand
CGAGACGTATTAGCAATACGATGAGTAGCAAATGACACAGTTGACGCAGAAGTTCACATTTTTCAGAGCGTCCATTACAAAATCCTCATGCCATTATTAACCATACGCTCGGGACCAAGCAAAACATTACCCAATTGCTCATCAGTTACAGCCAAGACCAAAACTTCCGATTTCACTCCAGCAACCCGCTTAGGCTCAAAATTCATCACGGCACAAATCTGCCTACCTACCAACTCCTCCGGCTGATAATTTGGCACAATCTGAGCCGAACTAGTTTTCGTACCCAAGTCACCAAAATCAATTGTTAATACATAAGCCGGCTTTTGAGCCTTAGGATTCAATTTGGCGGATAAAACAGTACCAACGGCAATCTGAACCTTTAAGAAATCACTAAATTCGATCATGCTTTTTTTGAGTTAATGAGATGAAACCACCGTAATGGCATTACACCAATCATAATTCAAACGATAAGCGTCTTCAAATGCATTAGCAAATTGGGGAGCCTCCACATCTGGCACAATCTCTGTGATCATTTTGGTCGTCATAGCCACATGATACTCCTCAGCTGGATCATCACCACCAACATGAATTCTAAAATAGTCTAGCGAATCTTTCTCAACACTAGGGAAAATCTCAACTAGCCTAGACCAAAGCGCCGTAATCATTTGTTCGGCATGAGTCTCAAAAGCCGACATCGCAGCTACACGATCTACATCATTATCACTCGATAATAATTTCAACAAATTATTCATATAAGACATAGTCGTCGGTGAATAGTTGGCCTGTACTTCTTCACCAAGAAGACGCTTAGCATCTTTAAGCAACATCTGGAAATGGAAATTATCCTTAGTATCCAAAATTTTTGGTAACCCAACATTACCCTCACTACAAGCCAGATGATGCACTCCAAACTCATCGGACACCAAAAAGGCACCACAAGCCGCAGTCTGATCTACAGCCTTGCCAATCTGATTGCGAATCAGCAAGGAATTCAAAGCAACATCCCCAATTGCTTTAGCTTGCATATAGGGGAAAAGTTGCGACATTGCCGCATAATCGGACAATACATTACGAACATTTTGCTCATTCACACCATGTAAAAAAGGATGAACTGCAAATTTTTCAGCAACAATAGATTCTTTTAAAGAAACTAAATCTGCTGCACGAACCTCAGAAACTTCCGATCGACGATCAGGAGCCTCCATAACTCCATTTTTCATAGAGAAAAATTAAATAGTAGTAGCCCGACCATAAACGGTGAGGAACTACACACCAATCAAAATTTAACTAGATCAAAAAAAACTTAAGGGAGAACGACTGGCCAAAGGGGAAAAGTGCGCGCCTGTTGTGATAACACAAATGGCACGCACTTTTCCCCTTTGGCTAAATTTAGAAACTAAAAGAACCTACCTGTGTGATAACACAAATGGCACGCACTTTTCCCCTTTGGCTAAATTTAGAAACTAAA
>CAZXGE010000068.1:502-3419 GCA_964640445.1 uncultured Candidatus Peribacteria bacterium | reverse complement strand
AGCACCTACCTGTTGTGATGACACAAATGGCACGCACTAGCAAGAACAACCCTTATGATCGCCCTTTTTCAAATTTGGTAACAAATCATTTTTGACAAAATAACAGGCAATATAATTCGTCAGTGGAATACTCAAAACAATAGCCATACTACCAACAATCATTCTTGTAATTTCCGTAGCAATCAATTCCATCTGCAAAACTACACCTGGAGCCACAGAACCTTGATACAACAACAAAAACAGAGGCAAAGAAGCAGCAAAATAAGCCAAAGCCAATGTATTAACAGTCGAAGCAATATGATCTCGCCCTACACGCAAAGCTCGTTCATACAAACTCCAAAAAGAGAGTTTCGGATTTGCATCATTAAGCTCATGCACAATTGCTGATTGTGAAACAGTTACATCATCAAGCACGCCCAATGCACCCAACAACATTGAACCAGTTAACAAACCAACAAAATCAAACTTAATCCCATCCAAATAAAGGAATCGAATCTCTTCATCGACAAAACCTGTCAAAAGCATCCACTTATTTACCAATGTTGCCAAAATTACCACAAAAACTAAAGTCACTCCCATACCCAATAAAGCCGACAAAGATTTCTTATTAAATCCATGTGCAATAAACAAAGTTAAAGTCATCATCGCTAAACCTACCAACAAACTCAATAAAATCGGATTACCACCAGCCAAAACCTGAGGAATAAACACAAATACAATCAAACCAACACTAACCATCAAGCCCAAAAACGACTTAATTCCACTCAATCCCGACACTGCCAATACCATTAACAAAAACAAGCCAAACAATGTCCAAAGCTTATAATCACGAACAAAATCCTCAATAATAAAACCAGTATTTAGCTCTGGATCAAAATTGGTAGCATTAACAATCACCTTGGCACCAATTGGCAACAATTCCTCAGCACCACGAATTCCGGGCAGGGGATAATCAACATCTTCAGCCACTTTACCTTTCATTTCTCCATTCAAAAACCGCAAATCAACAACTTGCGTCGCACGAAAATCTTGAGCTTCAGCCAAATTCGGCACGCGCTCAATCTTAACAACCTCAGCTTTGTAATAAACTCTATTTGTATCAACCAAACCACTAGCAAAAACTGATCCAGCAAAACTAAAAACCAACAACACAAGCCACACCAGCGATAAACTCAATCTAGACAATATCTTAGAAAAAACCATAAAACCTAAAGTTAAGTACTAAGCCAAACTAACAATTACTTCAATCTCGACCAAGGCATCTTTTGGCAATCGAGCAACCTCAACTGTCGACCTAGCAGGCTTATGCTCACCGAAAAAATCAGCATAAACTTCATTAAAGTCAGGAAAATCAGTCATATTTTGTAAAAAAACAGTCGTCTTCACAACAGCAGCTTTAGCAGCACCCAATTCCTCTAGTACAGCTGCAATATTAGCCAAAGCCTGTTGAACTTGAGGCTTAATTCCACCTTCAATCAACAGCATCGTCTCAGGCACTAACGGCAATTGTCCTGACAAAAAAACTAAATCACCAACTTTAACTGCATGACTATAAGGACCAATGGCCGCAGGGGCATTGGCAGCATTAACCATATTAAACATACTTTTTATTTAAACTTTTAATTATGTTATCATCTTGCCATTTTTTTCAAATTTAATAAACTGAATTTTATAAACAGTAAGTTAACCTCAACAAATCCGACATGACCACGCCAGAAGCAGTAAAGGAATACCTACAAACTAAATTCCACCAAGCAAGTGAAATCACTGTAACCAGTGAAGATCTAAGACATTATCATGTTAGTATCAAAAGTTTTGAGTTCGCAAACCTACCCCTAGTTAAACAGCACCAGCTAGTTCTAAATGAGCTTAACCACTATTTAGAAAGCCAACAAATCCATGCCTTTAAAATCCACACAGATGTCGCGTAACCTAAAATCTGAATACGAACAAATCATCAGCCAAAAGCCAATCATGCTCATCATGAAAGGCACTAAACTTTGGCCGCAATGTGGCTATTCCGCCAAAGCCCTAGACATTCTCAACTTCTACAATGTTGATTTCGACACTTTCGACATTCTCAGTTACGAAGAGCTGAGAGTTGCCATTCGTGAATTTAGCGCTTGGCCAACCTATCCCCAAATTTATGTTAACGCTGAACTAATTGGCGGCTCAGATATCCTAGAAGAACTACATAACCAAAATAAACTAGCAGCAATATTATCAACAGCTCAAAATTAACCAATTTTCATGCCCGAATATCTAATAAAAAAGAGCCTACACCCCGAACTAACCGTTGCTGAACTTACCGCCATACTTGGCAGCGATTTTGAGCTAAAAAACTTCAACCATGATTATTTTCAGCTAAAAACAACTACAAACCTCAACCAAACTTGGTTAAATCAAGTTGGCTCCATTAGTGAAATTAATGAAATTATTGCTAAGATCGACCCCAAATCCTTGGAAGACGAAGACACTATTACTTATTTCCAAGCCGAAACAGGCGAATTCGCCCTCAATTTCATCCCTGAACATTGCGTCAATCGCAATGTCAAAAACGCTCTACTTAAAGCAATTAAAGCTAAACTCAAAACTGACCTAAATAAAAAAAGCCGCTTTTTAAATAAAAATTTCGCCAACACAAAAGCTGCTTACATCCTTAAAGAAGGCTTCATTAAAGGCAAAATCGCCGTTTGGCAGCTGATCCTAGCTCCAGACCGCAATATCCTAATCACCAAACTTACTGCTCTACAAAACATCCTTAGCTACAGCTTCCGCGACTACGAAAAACCACTACGAGACAATTTCCGCGGCATGTTTCCACCAAAACTAGCCCAAATCATGATCAATTTAGCAGTCAATCACGACGACAATAGTCAACAACTTTTCGCTATATTAAAAAATATAAAAACAATAT
>CAZXGE010000068.1:0-492 GCA_964640445.1 uncultured Candidatus Peribacteria bacterium | reverse complement strand
AATCACGAAGACAATAGCAAACAACAAACAATTTTTGACCCCTTTTGCGGCATTGGCACAGTCAACATGGAAGCATTGCTAATGAACTACAACACAATCGGCAGCGATATTGACCCCTACGCTATTAAAGATAGCCAACAAAATTTGACCTGGCTTCAAAAAGAGTACCAAACCTTTGCCGACTATAAACTCTCTGAACAAGACGCAACCAAACTGGATCAAAGCAAACTCGACCTCAGCCAAGTAACAGCAATTGCCACAGAAGGCTACCTCGGCAAACACAGAACCAAAGCCCCAACAAAAGAAGAAGCCCAACAAAGCATCAATGAAATTACACCAATTTACGAAAATTTCTTCAAAAGCTTAAAAAAGAAACTAAATCGAGAACTAAATATTTGCATCTGCTTGCCAGTTTACAAAACAAACACACAAGAATTAGTTTTTTGTAAAAATATAGTTGGTTGTATGACCACATAGAACCGGGTATTTTAA
>CAZXGE010000067.1:0-5298 GCA_964640445.1 uncultured Candidatus Peribacteria bacterium | reverse complement strand
TCGCTGCAACCCTTAATTTACTTGAAGGCTGCTATTGGAATAGGGTTGAAGCTGCACTTATGGAAAATCAAGGTGCACTTACTTCACTTATCCAAATGGAACTAGCGGGACACGAGCCTAATGTATACAACTTTGATAAAAAAGGTTTTGATATTGGCACATGTAGCCCCGGATCACCATTAGGTGGCCGAAATTGTGTTTATGATAAAGTAGCCGAAAATGCAAGGAGAAGTTATCCGAATGTACAGTTTAATGGCAATGCGGTTGAACAGGCTAAGGCTATGGGAATTAGCTTAATGACAGAAAAACAATACAACCTACTGCAAACTAAACGACAATTTGACATTTTTAGATACAGTCATACTTGGCTAAGAACTCCTAATGGTATAAGAAAAGATAATAACCAAGCTCATTGTGGTGGTCGTAATGAAGCCAACGAAGTTGTTATTAATTCGGAACATGCTTACTTTTGTGGTGTTAATAGGGGGTGGCGCGGCTCGCTAAGGGTTTTATGGGATAAAGCTTAAACTTGCATAGTAAACAATTCAGTGAATTAAACATCGTTGAATTAACCCAAAGATTCAGAAGAGGAATAAATAAGTTGGTCAAATAGACCTCTAAAACGCCTTCACGCTAATCACAAACGAAGCTAGTAGGATACTAAGTACGCTACCCACAACCAGCAGTTGGATGACTGTGAAGCCTGGATGGTTTTGCTTGTTCATAATTAGTTATTTAAACTAGCGAAACTAAATTATAACACAAAAATTGGATTAAAACAAGGGCGGGGGGCTATGGTAATGAAACTGGCGATTGCGTCAGTATTTCTAGGCCAATAACACAAATATGCCGGCTAAAATTGACAGGATGAAGACCAGGAAGACGCTGGTGCCAACGCGTTTTTTGGCTAAGAAAAGAGCCATTAGTCCTTTTACTAATGTGTTGGTCGAGCAGGCAAGGATAATCCCCATGCTGGCTGCACTGTTTGTAATTGAGCCATTGGCAGCCAAGCTAGCCAGGGATAGGCTGATGGCATCGACATCGATGAGGCCAGAAATAACGCTGGTAATGTAGAGGCCTTGTTCGGCGAAAAACACCAGTGAGGCTTTGCTAAAGAGGCTGATTGTTGTGAAGAGGAGACCAAATTTGATCGCAGCCATCAGGCTGATTGGGCTTTTGATTTCTGGTTGATAATTTTTCGGTAGTTTTTCTTTGCCATCAGTAAGTGTATAAACCAAGGCCATAATTAGACTGATTAACCCCATACAGCTTAGGGGTAGGATTAGGCTTTGGATCAAACTGGGGTTAACCAAATAGACTTCGCCTAGAACTCGGAAAAACATGGTGCTGCCGGCGATCAGGATTGCTACGGTAAAAGGGCTGACGATTTTGGGGGCTTTGTGGCTTTGTTCGGCCATGGCAAAGGTAAGGGCAGTGCTAGAAACGAAGCCCGCAAGTAAGCCTGTTAGTCCTATACCACGTCGGCTACCTAGGATTTTGACAGCAATATAACTGAGGTAACTCAAACCCGAAATTAATACCACAAGCAACCAAGTCTTATAAGGGTTGAAAAAATCGAAGGGGCCAAGATTTTGATCCGGTAATATCGGTAAGACTACAAAAGTAATTAGCGCAAACTTCAGTGCTGCCACGATTTCTTCATTGCGTAAGTTTTTGGCCCAGGCGTGCAAGGGGGTTTTGAAATGGGCAATACTGGCTGTCAAAAAAGCCAAAATCGTAGCCAGTGTCAGTTCACCAAAGCCCACAAGTAGCCCCACTAGAAAGGCGATCGATGCTGCTAGTTCTGTGGTAATTCCTAGGCGTTCGTCTGAGCGTCTGGCTTTGAGTAAATAAGCGATAATGATAACCAAAAGTACAGAAATTGTGATAATCGGTAGTAATAGACTAGATTTTTCTCCGAGTATAACCGCCACAGCACCCGTTAGTGCCAGTAAGGCAAAAGTTCGCACGCCGGCGAAGGCTTGGCTATTGCCGATTTGAGTTTTTTGTTCACGCTCAAGCCCCATCAGCAAGCCTAGGATCAGGGCGGTACCAATTTTGGCTAAGAGGTCTAGTTCTGTCATTTTGATTTTATTATTTTTTCAGCAATTCGAGCTAGCTCTTCTGGGTTAGCCTGTGCGATAGGGCCTTTGTTTAGACCATCATTCACTTGTGCCGGAATTAAGTGGACATGGACATGTGGCACTTCGAAGCCTTCCACCAAAACCAATACGCGTGCGACATTTAGGCTTTTTTTCAGCAAAGTAGCCACTTTTTTAGCAGCTAAAAGTAATGCTTGGTAGTCAGTGTCGCTAAGTTCAAAAATATAGTCACCTAGATTTTTCTTGGGAACGACTAGTGTGTGCCCCGGTTTCAGTGGTCCAATCGATAAAAAAGCACAAAATTGCTCATCTTCCCAAATTATCTGCCCTGGGAGTTCGCGGTCACAAATTTTTTCGAAAATTGATTTTTCCATAAATTTAAATTTAAGCGTTTACTTGTGTTTGCTTGATTTGTGGCTTAGGTCGGAAACGATAAGCCGCATAAGCTAAATTGCCCACGGCAATACCGATTAGATCCGCTTGCTGAAGGCCAATCACTCGTGACAAATTTATGACAACAGCAACAACGACACCATAAATGATTTGTTCTTTGAGATTGGCAGGGGATGTTTTTGGCTCTGTAAGCATAAAACCTGCCAAGAAATATAGAGTTGCATGTGTGTACATATAGCTGATCGTGCTGGGTTCACTACCTAGTAACGATAACATGACCAGATTGGTCAGCAGAAAAGCCAATAAGCTAGGGAATTTACGCCAAGGTCTAAACCAGGTCAAAAGCCAAAGAAGCACCAAAGCCAAGCTGATCAGACCTTTGAAATCTGCCGCCCACCAGGAAACGAACAACGGAGGCAAGCCAAAAGTTGGCAGCAAAAATGCACCTAGGAGCAAGGCGAAAACCAGTGGATTGACTAATGGTAAATTTTTATATTCCAAAAAGTTCTTATAGGCAATCATCACAAAAGCCAAAAGGCCACTAGTCAGTAAGTTTAGGCCTAATGTTTCGCCAGCCAAGCTCAGTGGATAGTGAACAAGCATAGCCAATAGTAGCAAGGAGATTATGGCATTTAAGACAATTTTCTTTTTGCCAAAGAAATACGCACAAGCATAATGAGTACCAAGTCCAACACCAAAAATAACGGCAAAGTGTAGTGCCAAATTGGCAAGAATTAGCGACCCGTTGCCACTTAGGATGTTTTGAGTAACAACAAAGTAGCTACCTATTAATAAATAAACAAGCAAGAATAAAGTGGTTTTTTGCAAGACGGATAAATTGAATTTCATAAGAATATAATTATACTCAAATTCACAATTAAATTTAACAGTCCCCATATGAATAAGACAATCTATTTGTTTGTCGCAGGTGCATTATTAATTGCTTTAACCCTATCTGGTTGTAAAAGTGATGATGTGGTTTTGGATGACGCTAACGAAACAGAAATCGAAGCTGAGATGATCGATAGTGACGATTCTCGTGAAAGCGAAGAGCAAGACGAAGAGGAAGACGAAGAAAACGAAGAAGAATCCGAAGTTGAGCGCGAATCAGAATCTGAGCCTGAGTCTACAGAGCAAGGTACAACAACTCAAAATAATGGTGGCGGTCGTTTTCAAAATGAAAGCGTTGTCGAGGTGAACACACAAACTTATAAAGATGGAACATATAGTGGTTCAGCAGACTACAATACTCCAGCCGGCAAAGAAAATGTCAGCCTAACTGTGAAAATCAGCGATGGTAAAGTAGTTTCCGCTACACCGTCAGGCTTGATTCGTGATGAAATCTCCAAACAATTTCACAGCCAATACTTAGTAGGTTTTAACGACGCTGTTGTCGGCAAGAAAATTGCTGATCTAAACTTTGGTTTCCGCAATGGTGCGTCTCTAACACCTATGGGGTTCAACGCTGCTTTGGCTCAAATTAAGACTAAAGCTCAACAATAGTTGTCTAGAAATTTAACAATGCAACTACTAGCTGAAAGTGCTGAAATTTTAGGCTCGCAAATTATCGTTAATCTGGCTGTCTCTGAGGACGATCTGATCCAAAATTCAGCCAGAATTAAAGATTTTTTCGAATCGTGTTTTGCGGAGTGTCGCCGTTTGGAGCAAGCTTATTCACGATTTTTGCCTACAAGTCAGTTGAGTCGAGTGAATAATAATTTGGGTAATTGGCAGCAAATCGACGCGGAATTTTTGGCAATGTTACGCTTCGCCAAATCTATGCACAAAGCTACGAATGGTTATTTCGATATTACAATCAAATCAATTCTCGATGCCCTCGGCTACGATGCGAACTACAGTTTTGCCCCCAAGGCTAAACTTGGGCAACTCGGCAATTTTGAATTAGCCCTCAAAAATCCGGACTGGGGCGATGAACTCCATCTCATCGAAGATTTCCCCGAGATTTTGAGTATCGATCCGCAACAATTTCTGGGCTATCAGTGTTTCGTTAAAACTTCGGCAGAACTAGACCTCGGTGGTTTCGGCAAAGGCTATGCCTTGGATTTGATGGTCAATCTCGCCCATGATTTTCCCAATGTTTTGCTAGACGCCGGTGGTGACATCTATGCTCGTGGTCTTGGTCCCGATGGTGAACATTGGCGTATCTACCTGGAAGACCCCAATAATCCCGAGCTGGCCCTAGGGCTAGTGCAATTCGAAGCGGCAAGTGGCGGTTTCCTAGCCGCCAGTAATCCGGGTAAACGCAACTGGGGGGAGGCGCACCATCTCGTTAATCCCGTACTGGTCACCGCGGAAGAGCAAGCAAAAACAAATTTGGCAAGCGAAATAAAAGGTGTATTTGTCCAAACTGCGATGAGCGGAGCACTGGCCGATGCTTGGGCGACCGCCCTATATGTCATGGGTAAAAGCCAAGCAGAAAGCTATGCTAGCCAGGCAACGACATACAAGGCGATGATAGTGTAGGTAAGAGTGGTTATAAATTCGCCTGTTTTACTGATTTGACAATTGACTTTTTTCATTTTATAAAGTATAAGTCTTGTCTAATATTTTTGACATAATTGGGGTATGAAAAGTCTGCCTGATATGGTGTCTATTCGGGAGATTGTAGATGGTGATCGTCCATCTAGATTAGCTGAATATGCAATTAATACATTCCAATTGCATGATGCGTTATTTTGTGATGCCAAATTTGCTGACCAGCCTGACCCATATAGGAATAGTCTTGGATTTTACTATGCGCATTCAGCTGCATTTGCTAGGAAAAAGCTGATTGAACATTTAG
>CAZXGE010000066.1:2369-5320 GCA_964640445.1 uncultured Candidatus Peribacteria bacterium | reverse complement strand
CAATACTGCCGAAAAACCATCTTTGGCAATTGCAGCGCCAGTATAGCCACCAATCAGCGCGTGAGAAGAGGAGGTAGGCAGACCCCAATACCAAGTCAAAATATTCCAAGTTACAGTACCAATTAACCCAGCAAAGACAACAGTAGTAGTTACCACGTCAATATCAATCAGGCCTTTACCCACAGCTTTCGCAACTGCTGTACCAAAAACAAAGATAGCAACAAAATTAAAAAATGCAGCCCAGACGACTGCTTGTCTCGGTGTTAAGACTCTGGTCGATACAATTGTGGCAATCGAATTTGCGGCATCATGAAAACCATTGGTGAAGTCAAAAATAAGTGCCAGTGTAATGACCACGCCAACGAAAATTAATTGCAGATCCATAACTAGTTAATTTATTTAGATTTTGTAATTTTCAGCCGCATAATATGCCTTTTTTTTAAAAGCGCAATTAAATTTTAACCTTGATATATTTATAAAATAGGAGTTAGTATATTTTTTATTCGTTTCTCAAAAATCAAAAATATGAACAAAACAATTATGACTTCCATCATCGTCTTCGTTGCCATTTTGCTAATCTGGATCGGCTGGAGTTTTTATATCATTCGCGGCGTAGAATCACCGGCCTATGAGGTCGTTAGCCAGCATGAATCTGGCTATGAAATACGCAAATACGCTCCCTATCTGATCGCTGAAGTAGAGGTTGAGGGCGATTTTGACGCAGCCATCAATAATGGCTTCCGTTTGGTGGCTGACTATATTTTTGGTAACAATCAAGCCGCAGAGTCGGTGGCAATGACCACACCCGTTCTAGAAGGTGAAGTAGATGAAACTTTGGGCGGTGACGGCGAAGCAATCGCCATGACGACTCCTGTATTGGAAGGGGAAACCATGTCAGGCAAGCGTACCGTTGCCTTTGTCATGCCGGCAAAATACACACTGGAGACAATTCCCAAGCCCAATAATTCGCAAGTACAGCTGAAAGAAATAGACGCCAAAACTGTGGCAGTGCTGCAATTCGGCTTCTTCCCAACAGCCAATCGTGTAGAGAAATACAAAGCTAAACTACAAGCTTTATTGACTGAACAAGGCCTTGAATTTGTCGGCACTCCCAAATTTGCTGGCTACAATCCGCCATTTAGTTTTCCATTCTTGATCAGAAACGAGGTGCAGTTGGAATTGAAAAACCCTAGTGCGAAGCCAGTCCGCTCAAAGTAAAGAATACTTCAATTAAAATCAGCACGACGATAATAACTTCCAGCTGCATACTTTTGCGGCTGTCAATGTAATTAACGATAAATTCCACATCGTGAAACAGAATCCGCAGTTTGTCGTTTAGTAGATCGTAGCGTTCTTTTAGCTCATATTCTTTGTCTAAGCTACTATAAAGCTCAGACAGTTCAGCATCTTCCCAGGTTAAATCCGGTTTGTCCAAAATCGCCATTTGGCTAACTGCTGAGTGCTGGATTTTCATGGCCATACCTACTTTTTTGAGCAAGCTTTTGGTCGAGCTAGAGGTTTTACCTAGACGCGAGAAGGATTCGATCACTTCACCAAATTCGGATAGCATTTCCTCAACTTGGCGTTCATAGTTGTCCAAAATCGCCGAGCGGGCAATCACTTCCGAAATTGTGCCAATTTCTTCGTTGTCTAATTTGCTGATCTGAACTTCACCACCTCTAGCCTTCACTTTTTCGCCCTTTTGCTTGATATCCACATGTACGAGCATCGTTTCCGATGTTGGATTTTTTAATGGATCAATGATGAATGGTGTAATTTGGCCAATGAAATGGTTGATTTCTTCAAGCTCTAAGCCCCAAAAAACCATCGTACCGTAGCGATAGAGGACGATGTATTTATTGTTGGGATAAGCCAAAATATAGGGCTCTTTGGAAGAAATATAATATTTGTACTTATCTAGGAAGCCTTTGATATCGATTTTCTTACCGACATACATAGCTTGTAGATGTACTGCATTTGGTTTTTGTGTAGCCATTTTTTGAAATTAGATTCTGCTAGCCTTAAGTAAATTATAACAGATATTTATTTTGAAGTAAAGCGAGTATTGACATATATTGCAAAATTCTTATAATTCGCCAGGTTAAACAGGCGCTCCAGTCGTATAATTCCTGAAGCCTATGCAAGTTACAGAATTAGCACAAGCTACACCAAGAGGGTACGAAATCTGGAAGCAAGGAAATGCTATTGTTAAGCAAATGACTTTCACTGCTGAAAATTGCGGAGAAGAAGCACCAAATGATCGGGCAGTCAGGCTCCGTGATCGCTACCAAGGAGTTTTAGAATTACAACACGCTACTCCAGACTTAGCTCAACATGTGCAACCAGTAACAAAACTAGAATTAGATCTCGAGAATCAATCACCAACACTGACAGTAAAAGCCAACTTCATCCCTGGTTTAGATCTGCGCGAACATTTCCAGCAGCAGATTAATAAAATAAACAATCCAGAAGCAAAGGCAGGAGCAGTAGTTGATATTATCGAAGCTGTAAATAGTGCAATTGGCTATTTATTGACTCATAAGATCGTGCATGGTGATGTCAAAGAAGGCAATATCGTCATCACTGCTGGCGATAGAAAAACTAATAACAAACCAAAAGCAACTTTGATCGACCCCGAATTCATGAGTCAGTACAATTTTGAAAATGGTTTATATCATTTGCAAGCTGGCGAAAGCTGGACTGGTACCCTTGCTTATCGACCACAAGTTGAAACAAGTGGCAATACAATAGCTATAAGCCAAACTCAAGATGTTTATGCTTTCGCTTTGTCGTTGCTTAGATTGATGAATATAAGCTTAGATAGCAAGATAGATACCTCTGGCTTTGACTTTAGCAATTACAGTGAATATATGGGTATATACCCAGCCCTTAATGGTTACAGTCCCGTTCCTTCCTTAGCTGCAAATATGGCGAATTCTGCTTTTCGTAAT
>CAZXGE010000066.1:0-2359 GCA_964640445.1 uncultured Candidatus Peribacteria bacterium | reverse complement strand
ATATGGCGAAATATAATTTCTGCAAAGCATTAATTGATTTTACAATCGAATCATACTTCGGCTTTGATCATAAACATTATCCAGCAGTAGTTAGCATTCGCCAATATCTTAATGCTTGTCTGTCGTCATATCGCCCAGCAACCCTTCAAGAATTGAAAACGGAAATTGCCCCAGCTGGAACAAAACCGCTAGCCAGTAGTGGGATGTTTAGCGGATCGTCAGCGGGTTATCCAACCTTCTAGCCTGCTGCTCTCAGCGTAATTAATTGTCCACACGCCGCATTGATGTCGCTACCCATGTTTTTGCGCCGAGTTGTGTCGATATGGTAGCTTTTTAGCGTTTGCATAAAGGCGTTAAACCGGTCTTCTTCACTACACCTATAAACATCACCAGTGTAATTGTAAGGGATCAGATTGATTTTGACTTTGCCACCGATACTTTTGGCGAATTTGCCTAGTTTATGAGCATGATCTACGGAATCGTTAATTTTGTTGAGCATGACATATTCAAAGGTGACATGATGCTTACGATTACCTTTGAGGTCCGAGTAGCGAATTGCCCAATCTTTGAGCTGGTCAAGAAAGCCGTTAACACTACTCTTAATTATATCAGCTCTAGTTTGACTGTCGGCGCTATGTAGCGAAATTGCCACCCTGACATTGGGCCACTCCGGATCGTCTAGAAGTTTATTTAAGGAAGGTAAAACGCCTACAGACGAAACCGTGATTTTGGTTGGGCCTAGGTCGCTGTATTTTAGTAGTTTGTTGATCGCCGTACGCACATTTATGTAGTTGGCCAGTGGCTCGCCCATACCCATAAAAACAATGTTACTAATCCTCGGGTCGCCATCGAAGCTATCGGGATTACTTGCCAAAAAGTGATGCCAAAAGCGATATTGGTCGATAATTTGATCACTAGTTAGATTGGCTTTGAAGCCCATTTTGCCCGTGGCACAAAATGAACAGCCCATCGCACAGCCAATTTGCGAAGAGACACAAATTGTATAGCTACCACGCTTGTTTTTCATTAAGACCGATTCAAATTCACCAGCTGGAATTTTCAACGCTGCTTTGAAAGTATCATTATTTTTGCTTCTCAAAACTACTTGAGGCTCGAAAGTCAGCCAATTTAGCTCTTTGGCCAAAAGTTCACGCATTGAAGCCGGCAGTTCCGTAAGCTGCTGCCAGTTTTCGTATGCCTTACCAATCAAAGCTTTCTCGATCTGGGCTAAGCGAAATTTAGGCTCGGAAGGAAACAGCTGAGCCAGCTTGTCGGCACGCGTTGTGTCCTTTAGTTCAGCAACTTGCTGCTTGGTCATATGGTTTTTGGCTAAAGCAGTGGAATAATTAACGAATTAATAACACAAATTAAATACTATTGCAAATTTTAGCGATCTCCTCTAAATTAAACTATGTTTAATGAACCAATATGACAAAAATAGATTTCCAGCAATTGGCCAAGCAATTACTCAAAGAACACGGCTATAAATTAACGCCAGTACGCGAGTTATTGATTGAGTTGTTTGAGCAGAGCAATAAGCCACTGTCAGCTTATGAGATCAAAGAAATAGTCAAAGAACGCAATTTGAATGTAGTCACTGTTTACCGCACCATCAAAACATACGAAGAGCTTGGCCTGATTCACCATATCAAAAGTCAAAATGGCTACGCAAAATGTAGTTTAAACCCCAATGATCACCACGATCATCATAGCTTTCTGGTTTGTGTCAGTTGCCACGATGTCAAAGAATATTTGGACCAATCTGGTTGTCAATCTCATAAGCACAAAGACTTGGCCAATCAGGATTTTTACTGCCTAAGTCATGTTCGCGAAACCTTGGGGCACTGCCATAGTTGCCATACCAAAGCTTAAAAATATTTAATTAATTCACCTCTCTATTTATGCTCAATCGCATCCTAAAGTTTACAATTTCCGCTCTGCTTTTAGTTCTGTTATCATCAGTTTTTGGTTGCAAAAAGGACAATGTCGAAACCAGTCAAGAAGGTGATAAATTGAGGATCGTCACAACAATCCCGCCATTATACGCACACACAAAGGCGATTGTCGGTGATCTTGCTATTGTTGAAAATTTAGTAGCTCCGGGGCAAAGTGCTCACACATTTGACCTAACGCCAGCTCAGGCCAAATCTTTGGCTTATGCTGATATAGTGATTGTAAATGGATTAGATCTAGAGGAGTTTTTGGCCGATTTTATCGCAAATGCCGAGGCCGAAGGCACAATGATTGTCGATGCATCCGAAGGAATCCCCACGATCGATTACGAAGAACATAGCGACGAAGACGAACACCACGACGAAGAGGAAGGTAATCACGAGGAAGAAGCAGATGAGCATCATCA
>CAZXGE010000065.1:0-5473 GCA_964640445.1 uncultured Candidatus Peribacteria bacterium | reverse complement strand
TATTTCAAGTTCGGGATGGCCGTTTGATTGGTCAGGAAAATTTTATTTTTGCTAGTTTGGAAGCTAGTGAAGCTAGTTTTGCGGAGATTTTGGAGCAGTTTTTGTCGCAATATTACACGGTTGCTGCTAGTTTTCCCGAGCAGATTTTGTTGCCTCAGCCTATTTCAGAACTTAAGGTTTGGGAGGATTTATTGCTTAATTTGGCTTCTAGAAAGGTCAAAATTGTTGTGCCAAGTTTGGGGCGCAAGAATTCCTTGCTGGATTTGGCTCAGAAAAATGCTCAAGCTTATGCAAATCAGATGCGAATTAAGTGGCTTACGGAAGAGCGATTTGATCGCAAGACGGCTTTGACGCGGGTGCGAGATTTGTTAGGGATGTCTAAAATACCGAGACGAATTGAGTGTTATGATATTTCGCATTTGTCTGGTACGGAAACCGTGGGGGCAATGGTGGTTTTTGAAAATGGACTTTCGAAAAATAAGGATTATCGTAATTTTCAGATTCGTTCTTTGCCGGCGACGGGTGAAGAGGCGAAGCCGGATGATTTTTTGAGTATGGCAGAAGTTTTGCGCCGGCGATTGAAATATTGTTTGAGTTTGCCTAAAGAGTATAAATTGTTAAAATCTGATTTTGGTTTTGTTCTGAAAAAAGCTAAGGAAGAAGTTGTGAAGCTGAAGATTGAGGTTTTGACTGATGCAACTGCGAGTTTGGATTTAGAAATTCTGGCCAAAAAATTGGATCCGAAGACTTTGATGTTGCCTTTGTTGCAAAAGATTTTTGGGAAGTTGAAAATTAAAAAATATTATTTGAAGGCAGATTTTGAGCAATATTTTCCGATTAGTTTTTTAGATTTGGGTGTGAAGTTGGATCGTACTGCTGTAGATCGTTATGTTTTGGAGACAGCTAAATTTAGTTTCGTTGATGCGAGTTTAAATTCGGTGCCAGATTTGATTTTGATAGATGGTGGTAAAGGACAGCTTTCGGCTGTGAAAAAGGTTTTTAAAGAGCTTGGTGTCAATAATATTGCCTTGTGCAGTTTGGCCAAAAAGGAAGAAGAAATATTTTTGCCAAATCGACCGGATTCTCTAGTCTTGGCTGATTTTTCGCCGGAGAAATTTTTGTTAACGCAAATTCGTGATGAGACTCATCGCGTGGCTATTACCCATAATCGTGGAAAGCGTGACAAAAAACTTAGTGCTTCTCTTTTGGACCAAGTACCCGGTATTGGTCACAAAACCAAGATGAGTTTGCTCAATAAATTTGGCAGTGTGGATGCGGTTTTGGCGGCAAGTGAGCTCGAACTTATTGAAGCAACAAACAAAAAAATCGCCGAGGCGATTGTGAGATTGCGACGCTGAGCTGCCTTTCAGAATTATTCTTAGTTTATTTCTAGTTCACAACAATTTTGTCCCATTTTCGTAATTTGCCATTTGCTGCCGTTCGGCTTGGTGCCTTCCCAAGCAGTGCCAACAGGTGCCACCATCACATCGGTAAGGCAAGGTCGATTAATGGCTCGCATTAGCATCATTTGGTGCATAAGACCATCGAGATCGTATTCGTTTTTGCTGTCTTTGGTGAGCATGGGTGCTTTAAATAAGGTGATTTGCTTTTGTTATCTAAACTTTAGTATAAATTGTTTGTTTTGGCAAATTTATTGTTTTAGGAATCTCTGAAAGATGCGAACTTCTGCGTTAACTATGAAAATTCTCTTGGTGCTTTGGTTGTTTTCTGTTATATAAAGTGACACACATTGTTAATTTGCCGACGTGGCGGAATTGGTAGACGCGCGCGACTCAAAATCGCGTTCCTTCACCGGAATGAGAGTTCGATTCTCTCCGTCGGTACCACTGGGTTTGGTGGCAATGTGTTTTTTTTGTTTCTTAATTCCCTACTCTGGTAGCTTATTTGAGCTGAAGGCTGGCTTTATCTGGGCGGGTTTGGGAGTTTTGTTGAATTTAGTTCTGCTTGTTGTTGCTTGGCGTCAAAGTTTGCGATTGACGGCTTGGCATTTGCTTCAATTTGGTTTGTTGGCCGGTTTTTTGATTTTGTCTATTTGGGGTAGTTTTTTTAGTCAGATGGCTTCATTGACGCTCAATGTTTTGTTGTTTGAGCTAGGGTTTTTGTTGTTTGTGTCGGCTTTTTTTGTCGGTTGGCGTTTGTTTGCTAGTTTGCGAAATTTGTTTTATTTGTTTGTGCCTGTGGCTTTGTTTAATTTTGCTTTGACGATTTGGCAAACTTTAAGTTTCTCTGAAAATCGAGCGGCTGGTTTATTTTTTAGTTGGTTTAATAATGCTCAATATTTCCCCAACGCCATGGGTTTATTTTGCGTTATGCTTGTACCGGTTTTTGTTGGGTCAAAAACAGTAAATCCATATTTGCGTTATTTGCTGACTGGGGCAACATTAGTGAGCTTGTTTTTGAGTTGGTCTAGGGGTGCTACGCTAGTTTTATTGCTGATCTCCGCTGTTATGTTTGTTTATTGGTTACTGAAAAAGCAATATCGAAGTTTGTTGGCTTATTTGCTGACTTTGGCTTTGGCAATTTTATTGTTTTTGGGGTTGAGTTTTGGGCGTGCTGAATTGGGTTTGTCGACAAATAGTTTGTTGTCGAAAGCGCAATTTGCTGGTACGGAAGCCAATACATCTGTGGGCGAGCGGCGTGATTTTATGATTAATGGTTTGGCTTTGGCTATTGATGGGCCAGTGTTTGGCTATGGGATCGGAACTTTTCCTTATATTTACCCATTGCGACAAGAAGTCTTTTTGGCAAATGCGCCCCATGCTCATAATTGGTTGATTAATTTGGCTTTGGAGCGTGGTATTTTGACGGTGTTGCCGCTACTGGTCTTATTATTTAGCTTGATTTGGGCATATTTGCGAAATTGGAAAGCTCAAGATCAGGAAGTTCACTTTGTTGTGTTGGCACTTTGTGCTGGCTTTTTGCATAATATGTTGGATTTCAATTTTAATTTTGCCATTAATTATGCCGTCTTTGCCTTGTTGTTAGCTTTTTTGTTGGCGAAATTGCAATGTCGTTGTCCTGATGAAATGGGTTTTCGCCATTTTGGTCGTGTTTGGCGCTGGTTTATGGTTGGGCTGATAATTGTGTCGACTTTGTTTACTAGCCTGGCTGTGCGGGATTATTTGGTTGGTCGGAGTTTTGATCGCAATCCGGCTTTGAATCTCGATGCTTGGCCGCTTGTTTGGGAGCGGGATTTGTTGTTGAAAATTGTAGCCGAGGCCGAAGCTCGAGGTTTGCCCGAGGAGGCAATTCGTAGCTTGGAGCTATATTTGGAGAAGAACCGTTTAGATGCTTTTGCATGGCATCAATTGGGTAATTTGCAGCTTAGTTTGGGCCAGCAGCAGTCGGCATTCTTGGCTTATCAGCAAGCTTTGAATTTGGATCCGGAAAATTTTTGGATTTTTTATCGAGATTATTTGAGCTTATACCGAAAATATTTATCGCAAGCTGAAGTGGAGACTTTTGCCCGAACTGTGTTGGTGGAGTTGCGAGCTTATGTGCCGTTGGCGGAAGCGAATGTGCACTATACAGCCGAGACAAGTAATCTTGGCGAGGCGATCTCGGTGGCTCGATTTTTGCAAAAAGTGTTGTTAGCTCCGGCTGAAAGGCAAGAGTTGCATGAGATTATAAAGAGGCTGGTGGAAGCGAGGTGAAGGTAGGGATAATAGTTGCTTAATATTGTTAGTAAGTTATAGTATGTTTATGAAATTTGATGAAATTAAATGGATAAGAAAAACTTAAATTTAGTGAATTATGCTTTTATAGATAGTCAAAATTTGCATATGGCAATTGATGAACTTGGATGGAAATTAGATTACAGAAAATTGCGTATATATTTGAAAGAACATTATGCTGTAAAAAAAGCATATATGTTTATGGGATTTAAGCCTGATGAGCAACAATTATATAATTTTTTGCAAGATGCGGGGTTTAATTTGATTTTTAAACCAATTCTCAATTTGAATAATGGTAAAGTTAAGGGGAATTGTGATGCAGAGCTTGTTTTGCAGGCGATGATAGATTACAAACTTTATGAGAAAGCGGTGATAATTACTGGTGATGGTGATTTCCACTGTTTGATAAAGTATTTGCAAGAGAAAGATAAATTGCGCACGGTTTTGGTTCCTAGTTCGAAAAATTGTTCTAGTTTGATTAAAATGATTCTTAAAGGTAACTTAAGTCTTGTAAGTGACTTAAAGAGGAAAATTGAATATAGAAAGAAGAAAAAATGAAAAATGCCTCTTCAGGACAAAACATGAAGAGACATTTTCCGATCGTGATTACAATTATATTTTACTTTATTTTTGATTTAAATGTCAATGTATTGTATTTGGCAAGTTGGAAAGTTCCAGAATAAGATTGACTTCTTTACAGAAGGTTAATTAATGCTGGCAGCAACTGTTCGGAATTTTCGAATAGTTCAAAACAAGGCAAAAGAGAGTTCTCTAGGGATATTAAGGATTACAATTTTGATCTCGGATATAGTATGGAATTATTTTTCTATTGTTTAGCTCCTCTACCCTCTTCTTCTAACTACGCCTACTGCTCCTGCTAAGGCAAAGCCGGCGAGAACCATGATGCCTCCGGGTCCGGTGTTGGTTGCTTGGTTTACAAGAACTTGACCAGGCGCGCTACCGTGGATTGTTGTGAGTCCGGTGGGGTTGGGGTTGGCGGCGATGATTTCGCTACCAAGATCGCTTTTTTGGTTGAGGGTGTCGATGGCGAAAACTTGGAAGAAATAAGTTTGGCCGTTGATTAGATTGGGTATGTACCAATTGTTTTGACTGTTTAGGGTTTCGACTTTGAGGTTGAGGTCGGCGGGATTGACACCATAGCGGATTTCGTAGTTTTTGATGCCATTTTGGGCTTGGGCTGGGATCCAAGTTAAGTTAACACGACGATCAGCTACGGTTGCAGCGAAACCGGTCACTTGAGAAGGAACATTAAAGCTAGTTGAGTTGACGCTTTGTCCTTGGCCGGCTAGGACCACGAGGATTTCGTCGGTGCCGATGTTGTCGGCGATGTTACCAAGGTTGTCTTCAATTTTTAGTTTGATTTCGTAGTTACCGGGAATGCTTGGAGCTTTGAGGCTGCCTGTAAATAAGCGGCTTGAGTTTTCGTCACGAACTAAACTTGTTTGGAAGCCGCCCAATAAGACTTTGACATCGCGAGCATCGCTTTTGAGGCGAATTTGTAAGCTAAAGCTTTGTTCGCTGGTGACTTCTTTGGGGCTAAGTTCAATGAAATCAACATTGGGAGCTTTGGTGTTGATGATAACGGTGACTTTCTCACTTTTTAAATTTTCGACTTCGGCTTGGAGATTGTAGGTGCCGTCTTGCAAAACGGGGGTGTCGAAACTATAGGAGCCTAGGTTGTCACTTTCGGTTGTGCCCAATGTTTCTGTGCCATTGAGAATTGTGACTGTTGATTTGGCAGGGGCCGAACCACGGAT
>CAZXGE010000064.1:850-5489 GCA_964640445.1 uncultured Candidatus Peribacteria bacterium | reverse complement strand
TTGTCTAAATCAAGTATATCACAGCTTGTCAATACCCAAATTCGGCAAACCCATACACTGAATCGCCGTTTCTCCATTCGTCCAAAAACGCGGCTCGACATTGCCGGTTCGAGGATTTACCGTACAAGATTTCATCATAATCGCCGCCGACTGACTTTTCCCTAAAGTTTCTAACTCCAAAAAGCTTTCGTCTTTAGGACCGGAAGCATTAATAAGCGGTGTCTTAAATTCAACACCCGCAATCTCCATGACCAAGTTTGCCATACCAATATTTTAAATTCGTCAACAGATTATTCCTCTTTTTTCGACAATTCAAGCAATTTTAAAGTATATTAAGCTTAATTTAAAAAATAAATATATGGAACTTACAAACTATATCCTACCCGTTGTCGGTGCTGCTATTTTGCACTTTGCCATCGGCAGCCTCTGGTACTCACCGGTTATGTTCAGCAAAGCTTGGGTTAAAGAAATGAAATTTTCCGAAGCTGATATGAAAAAAATGCGCAGCAAAAGCATGGCCAAACTTTCACTGGTTAGCATCATTAGCTCCATAGTTATGGCAGCAGTTTTTAGCTATATGATTGATTTTGCTGGACTCACCTTAGCCAGCGAAGGTGCAGTTCTCGGCTTTTTAGTTTGGTTAGGTTTCATCGGCACTGGCAGCATGGGGATGATCCTCTGGGAAGGCCGATCTATCAAGCATTATTTAATCAACAATGGCTATAGCCTCATTTCTTATATTATTGTTGGTGCCGTTCTAGTAAAAGCTCTATAAGCTATGAAAACTCAGAAAAATCCGTACTTCTTTGTCGACTTCAAAATTTTCTCCTCATCGTATTACCAATACGCCTCGATCGAAAATTCCTAGCCTCCTTGAATTACATTATTTTTCTGAGTTTTCCAATACAGTACTATGGAATTTAAAGCAAGAATACTCAATATTGTTAGCAAAATACCCAAAGGCCAACTGATGACTTACAGCCAAGTTGCCTCCCTAGCAGGCAATCCCAAAGCCGCTAGGGTAGTTGGCCAAATTATGAGCAAAAACTATGACAATAGTATTCCTTGTCATCGCGTAATTGGCAAAAACCTCAAATTAACAGGCTACAATCGAGGCGGTGTTGTAGCCAAAGCCGAAATCCTCAAAACGGAAGGTGTAAATATTAACGATCTTACTTCTTTCCTTGTTCCAACATCAAAAAACCATAAAGCTCATCCAGAAAATTCATGGGAATCACATCAACAATTTTCTCCCATTTAGAAACATCATAAGGAGACATCGCGATCAGCTTAGAATCTTGTAGCATAGCTTTGATCTGTGCTCTTCTTTTTACCTCTGGTGTTAAATTTGTATCCATAATTCAATTGATTAAGTTATAATATTTTAAAGTCCAAGTTGTTTTAGTGCTGCTTTGTATTTTGTGATATTTACACAAGCGTTTTTACCTGCTTTTTCAAAGCTTTCGTGAGCCACCTGAATAACTGCCATAGCTTGCTCTGGAGTATCAACACAAACTACCGGATAAATATCTTCAGGACTAATCAGACCTTCTTTCAACAATGAAGTTTCAACCCATTTCAACAAATCTTGCCACATTGAACCTAGTAGGACAATTGGCATTCGACAAATATGATTAACCTGCATCAATTGCCAAACATAAAATAACTCCAAACAAGTACCAATCCCACCTGGCGCCACCACAAAGACATGTGATAACAAGACGAACTGATCTAGTCTACGCGAAAAAGTCTCGTCAGTAACAGAATAATCCAAGTATTTATTTGGCTCTTGTTCAAATGGAAGCTGAATATTTAGACCAATCGTCCGCACATCCCTACCCAAATCGTGACCTGCATTATGCCCAAGACTAGCTGCTTCCATAATTCCCGGGCCACCACCATTGACCAAATCAATATCCGCATCCGCAATCATCTGTGCCAAACGAAACACATCTTGGTAGTCCTGATCCTCAACTTTTGTTCTTGCCGAACCAAAAATTGCCACACGAAATCTGGAATTATCAAATTCACGATTTAATTCATCCCTACCCAAACTCACACTCGGGATCCCAATTTTGACATCCTGCTCACGAATTCTAACTGTATCAGTATTAATTTGATCCGTCATATTTAGCTAATATATTTATTTTTCAAATCAATTATAACATAAATCACTCCCAAAATCCACTATTGGCAAGCAAAAACTAACTGCTATACTTAGGATAATTAATTAAAGCATAATTTTATGAAATTTTTCGCTGATACAGCCAATCTAGACGCTATTAAAAAACTAGCAGTTTATGGCATCTTAGATGGTGTAACCACCAACCCAACCTTAATCGCCAAAGAAGGTGCTGATTTGGAAACTCGCATTAAAGAAATTTGCCAAATTACGAACGGCCCAGTTAGCGCTGAAGTTACTACTGAAATCGCCAGCGAAATGATCGAGCAAGGCAAAAAACTAGCTGCCTTAGCACCAAATGTTTATGTTAAACTACCAATGACCGAAGATGGCATTATCGCTTGTCATGAACTAACTAAACTAGGCATCAAAACCAATGTCACACTAATTTTCTCAGCCAACCAAGCACTTCTCGCAGCCAAAGCCGGTGCCACACTTGTCAGCCCTTTTATTGGCCGTCTCGACGACATTAGCCACGATGGCATGGCTCTAATTGAAGAAATTAGCCAAGTCTACGCCAACTACGATTTCCAAACAGAAATTCTTGTAGCCAGCATCAGACACCCGCGCCATGTCACCGAAGCTGCTATGCTTGGCGCCGATGTCGCCACAATGCCGGCCGATGTTATGGAAAAAATGTTCAAACACCCACTCACAGACCTAGGTGTCGCCAAATTCCGCGAAGATTATTCTGGCTTAAAAAAATAATCCCCCAAAATCATGGGCGGTCCCAACCTACCAAACTCACCAGATAACCAAGAGGGAAAAGCCAACAAACCCAAATCAATCCTAAGTGAAATTGGCGGTTTTCTCAAAGAATCATTATATTCACTCCTACCCAAACAGTGGAGTGAATTTCTCAAAAAAATCGAATCGTACTTCGACGATCCAAAAACAGAAACAAAAACAGAGACTAAAACCACCAACAACAACGGGCACTCACATGAACAAATAGCAACCGCACCAGAAGAACCTAAATACCTCGATATCGGTAACAACATGCACGCCGATAAAGAAATTCTAGCCTATTTTGGCATCAACGAAAACACACCAAAGACAAAAATCCAAACAACAATAGAGAAGCAACTGAAATCAATTAATTTTCTCGGTAAAAGTATCAGCGTCCAACCCGTTTTGGCCGAAAAACTAAAAAGCATCGAACCAGAATTAAAAAAAGCATTCCAAAAAGCCGGCTACATTATTGGCACAATCGGTAGCCAAAACTGGCGCTGCATTTCACCACACAGAAATCTACCTCCTAGTCAGTCACGCAAACTTTCCAATCATGCCTTTGGCTTAGCTATCGACATCGACCCCAAGCGTAACCCCTACAAAAAATTTGCCCCTGGCGAGCCAGTCGGCGAAATTGGAAAACACCCAGAAATTATTGCCATTTTCAAATCCGTGGGTCTCGAATGGGGCGGGGACTGGGATCCGGAAAATCACGGTCATGGACAAGATGCTATGCATTTTCAATTTAGAGTCGATGGAAGTACGCCAAATCCCCATCTAAATAAAATAACAAAGCCGCCCGAAACAAAAACCAAAGCAAATACAATAAACAGCCAACAACAATTAAACAGCAAGAATACCGAAGCTATAAGCGGCAAGAAGACATTATTAATCGGCGAAACTGATCCCAATAAGGTTTCAACAATATCCATTCATTTTCATGGAGCACCATATCAAATTACAGACGAAGAATATTTTGCTCGCTATGAAAAAAATCCGCCTAGACTAAACCTAAATCAAACGAATCTCTATCCAGCAAATAGCCTAACCTTAAAATCTGAGAAATTCACGGACTACATAGCAAACGCAAAAACCAAATACCCTAACGCCGCAATCGAACTAACTGCTCACAGTTTTGGCGGCCAAACACTATTAACAAATAACAAAGAAGCAATTCTCAACCTAAAGCCAAGCAAATTAACATTATCAGATCCGGTTATCTACCCAGAAAACTTAGAAACATTAATGCAACTCCTAGAAAACGGCACAGAGATAGCCCTAAGCTACGGCAACACACAAAGCACCAGCAAAAACAAAACAATACCCAACTTCTGCCAAAAATTAAAAATACAATATCCCAATTCTGAATTAATCATGTCAGGGGGAGAAATTGTCGGCCTCAGGTCTGTAAATCCCAAAATATATATTATCGAAAACAGCCAAACCCCATACAAAAACCACGAACAAGCCAAAAACAACATTGCTTTCCTCCAAAACGAATTAGATAAATCTGCCTAAAGCAATTCACTAACCAAGCCCGGTCGCACCTCATCCACCAAAGTTGAATCGGCAAATTTTCTAGTTGGTTGCATCTCCAAAAAAGAAACTCGCTCCTTGTTTTCATACAGCAAACCAAGATAAATCTCCTGATCCAAATCCTGAACAATCCTTCTAGCTTGCCAAATGTCATGACGATCATAATCAGACCTTTCTTCAATAAACTAA
>CAZXGE010000064.1:0-840 GCA_964640445.1 uncultured Candidatus Peribacteria bacterium | reverse complement strand
CATTGATCTGTAGTTTCGCGATTATAAGTTGGACAAGCTTGTAAGATATCAATAAAGGCAAACCCATCATGTTTTAAACCAGCTCGGATCATTTCTGTCAAATGATCAACCTCTCCAGTAAAAGCACGCGCGACAAAACTAGGATTTAAACTCAAAACAAAATCCAAAGGGTTTAGTGGTGGTACCACAACTCCTTGTGGTGCCGCATTGCGCTTAGTACCACAACGACTCAAAGCCGAAGCCTGCCCCGTCGTCAAACCATAATTCTCGTTATTATGATGCAAAAATAAAATCGGATAATTATTGCGGACTGCGTGCACTAAATGATTAACCCCCTCACTAAAAGTCGCACCATCACCAGCAGAAGCGATCACATTTAGTTTATGATTAGCAATCTTCACCCCAGCAGCCAACGGCAAAACCCGACCGTGCAAGCCATGAATCGTGTAAGTTTCGATTTTATCAGAACCGTTACCATTACAGCCAACATCAAAACAAAGCACCACATTACGCCAATCGATATCTTCCAAAACCAAAGCTCGTCTCAAAGCATTTTGAATTCCATAATTGCCACAATTTGAACACCATGTAATCTTTTTCTCAGTTTCATAGCGCATAAAATCACTATGTTTAGCCACCAATTTATCCAAAACTTTTGCGTCCATAATCAAAGCTTAATTTAGAATATTTTTTATATAATCCAGCACATCTTCCAAAAAGAAAGGACGGCCATTATATTTCAACAATTTACCAGCAAAAGACACCCCATACCCTTGTTCAAAAATTTGGCCAAACTGACCAGTGTAATTTCCTTCCAATAAATGAATTTTAGGATTTTTA
>CAZXGE010000063.1:0-5489 GCA_964640445.1 uncultured Candidatus Peribacteria bacterium | reverse complement strand
AAGCTTAAACAAGCAGATTTCCAGCAAGTGAAACAGAATTTTGTGAATTATAAAACTGGAGCAAAAAAAGTTTTAGACTTCTTTAACTTTATTCCGGAAAAGAAAGGTAATAAGCCCAAGCAAGAACCCAAGCAAGAAGTAGAGACCGAATTGGTAACTCCTACAACGCACGACGATGACAGCCATGCACCTGATTTACAGATGCATACTGAAGAAAATTCACCAGTTGAGCAATTAACGACTCAAGATAAATTTGATCCAAAGCAAACCGTAGCCAAATTAGTGGAGTACACCAAGCTTAAACTAGCCCAAAAGGAATTAAACCTCAACGACAAAACGATCAAAATTGGCCTAATTGGCGGTGGCGCTTTAGCTGTACTATTAATATTATTTATCTTTACCAGAGGTGCACAACTAGCTCAGATCAGTAAATATGAAGATATTTTCACACAAGCCCGCAACCAAATTGCAGCAGCCAAAAATACCGACGACAAACTGAACGCCGACAATATTCTTAAAAGTGCCGAATCTTCATTGTCGGAGGCTCTCGATGCCAAATATGTCCAAAGTGAAGCAAGTCGCATTTTGGCTGAAATCAAAGCCGCTAGGTTTGAATTCGATCAAGTAACTCTAGTAGAAAATCCGGATTTGGTCGTAGATTTAAGCGAAGTTTCGGAAGCTGATAAGGCTAATTTCTTAATTAAAACAACAGTAGCATTATTTGCTATTAATAGTACTGAGTTTATCGAAATCTTATTGGATAGCGCCAAAGACCCAATCAAGATTGGCAAATTGAAAATCAAAGATGTTACATATTTATCCGACTTAGATAGCGCTTTTGCCCTAACCGAAAATGGTTCTATTTACAGTTATACAGATGGTGAGATCAAAAATGCAAAAGCTGATTCAGATCAAAAAAATAATTTAGACGCAATTGCTGGTTTTGGCGACCGACTTTACGCCATCGATAACAAAGCTCAGCAGATCTGGAAATTCAACACTGTAGCTGGAGAACTCGAGCCTAAAGAAGCATATCTCAAAGACAATAAGCTGCCCGAAGCCAAGGACATTGCTATTGATGGTTCGGTTTATGTACTGACGCAAAACAATCAGATCGTGCGCTATTTTGGTGGTAAAATTAGTAATTTTAAAGTCACCGACGCACCCCTGGTCGAGCTAACAAACCCAGAGAGAATCTATACAGAGCTAGATAGCAGCAGTCTTTATGTCTTAGATCCAGCTGAGAGACGCGTACTTGTTTACTTTAAAAACCAAAGAACTAGTGACTTAGACTATGTCAGACAATATGTTTTCCCCAGTATTGGTGAGATTACAGATTTCTATGCCGATGAATCGAGCAAGAAACTTTATCTGCTAGCGGAAAATAGCGTTTATGTAACTGACTTAAAGTAGGTGCGCTATTGACAAAAGTTGTTTTAGCTGGCAAAGTGCGAATCTTCTAAGTCATCTAAAATGCTAAGCTTCTTTTTTGGTGCTCCCAGGGCAGAACAAGAACCAACAGTTACAAATTGCCTAAAAGGTCCAGCTTCACGAACATGGGACACTATCAAGGCTCAAGCCTCTATGGTTAAAGATCAGATCTGGGAAATCGTCGGTGGCACGATCATGTCTACTGCAAATACAATTACACTAAAACCTAAAGCAGCAGCAGATAGAGCTATTGCAATGACTCAAAGAGTAACAAAGATCGCCCAAGATACAAAAGCTAGAGTTGCTGAAATTTGGGCTGATGGTCTTGGAGAAAGTATCCCAGATACAGTTCTCGGCATAGCCACTGAAGTGCCCTTAGGGTTAGTTAACTGGGCTGTCGAAGGCGTTGGCTACTTAGGCCAAAGCCTAACCAAGGCGGCAAGATGGGGTATTGACAAAATTGACTCATTATTTGGCTATCAGGAAAAAAAATAATCAGCTCGAAATTTATTTGAGAAAATTTGCAACTTTAAGCGCCATTGCCAACTCTTCATTGGCCGGAATCGCCATTAGTTGAATTTTGCTGCTGGCTTTGGAAAACAGTTCGGTATTTGCCAAATTCGCCTTTTTGTCGATATTGATATCCAGGAAGTTTAAATACTCAAGCGTCTTAGATCTGATCAAGTGAGAGTTCTGGCCGACACCTCCACTAAAAACGATAACATCGGGCACAGCACCGAGACTAGGTAATAGCGAAGCAATTTTTTGCGCTAGCTTATAACAATAATAATCAATAATCAGAGGGGCTTTGTCCGCAAATTTCTTGGCAGTTGGGTGTAAATAATCTCGCATGTCACTACTAAGCCCACCACTTAAGCCAAGAATTCCCGATTCTTTTTGCAACATTTTTTCCAAATCAGAAAGCGAGTATTTACCTTCTTTAAGTAAAAAAAGCAAAATGCCCGGATCCAAATCACCAGAACGAGTTCCCATTACCAGACCCTCCAGTGGGGTGAAGCCCATTGATGTCGCTACGGCCTTGCCGTCAACACTTGCCGTAACACTTGCACCGTTACCCAAATGGCAGCTAATGACTTTTAGCTTAGACTTAGCTAGCTTCTTTTTGGCAACCTGATTCAAATACTCATGGTTAATCCCATGAAAACCAAAACGACGGATCCCATGCTTTTTACTGATTGCAATCGGCAAGGCATACAGGCGATTTAACTCATCCAGACTTTGGTAGTAACCAGTGTCAAATACGGCATAAGCCGGACGATCCGAAATTGAATGCCACAAGTCTATACCTAAAAGTGCAAAAGGATTATGCAAAGGAGCAAATTTGCTAGCGGCTGATATTTCTTTGTAAACCCTACGGTCTAAGCGTACCGGCTGACTGAGCTTGCTACCACCATGAACAACGCGGTGGACGCAGGCCACAATCGACCTCTGCAAATCACTCTCGGTAAAAGCCAGAGCCTCATTAACCAATTTGCTTAAACTGAAAAGATAAGCTTTGTGATCGTCAGGTCTAAGTCGATCGGAACTCTTTTGCCATAATACTTTTCTTTTTTTGACATCGACAATTGCCAATTTAACAGAAGAAGAACCACAATTAAGGGTGAGAATCAACATAAGCTAAGATTTTGTTTATTTTTATTTTAAAGCCTGAAAGGCTGTAATTGCGGCCATATTAACGATATCACTAACGGAACAACCTCTAGACAAGTCATTTACTGGCTTTTTCAAGCCTTGAAGCACTGGGCCAAGTGCATCCGCGCCAGCTAATCTCTCCACTAACTTATAGCCAATATTTGCAGCTTCCAAACTAGGGAATATAAGGACATTGGCCTCTCCTTTAAGCGGACTTTCCGGACATTTTCTTAGGTAAACTTCTGGTACAATTGCCGCATCCACTTGGATTTCGCCATCAAAACTAAAATCTGGATTTTTATTCTTTAATAATTCGTAAGCTTCTTTAACTTTTTTAGTTTCGGCAAATTCATTCGTCGCATGGCTTGTAAACGACAAAAGAGCAACCTTAGGCTCCAAACCAAATTGTCTTGCTGTCATAGCGGTATCCATAGCGATTCCTGCCAAATCTTCACTAGTCGGAGCAACATTCATCGAACAATCAGCAAAAACAAGCAAGCGTTGATCTAGTAATAAGAAAAACAAACCTGATACTCTAGGGAAATCATCTGCCTCGATAAGTGTTTGTAAGGCCGGAATTACAGAAGTAGCAGTCTTGCCAACAGAACCAGACAACATGGCATCAGCTTGTCCCAAAATCAATAACATCGTAGCGTAGAAATTGAGATCTGACATTTTCTCTTTTGCTTCATCCTCGCTAATGCCTTTGTGTTTACGCAATTCGAAATATTTCATTGCCGCTTCATGCTCAAATTGACGATCAATAATCAGCACTTCCATACCAGCTCCAAGTCCCAATTTGTCACAAAACTGCTGGGCTTCAGTACCACCAATCAAAACAGGTACACAAAGATCATTAGTTACAATTTCTTTGATTGCTGTTTCGAATCGTTCATCAATTAGCGCCTCCGGAAATACTACTCTAATTTTCTTACCTTGTACTTGAGACTTAATTCCAGCAAGAAAACTATGCATAAAGGAAGCTAAGTTCTATTTATTATTAAAAATTGAGCTAAAGCTACCTTTAAAATCTTTAAGAAAATTTTTCACATCAAGTACATCATTTTCTGTAACTTTAGAAACATGATTGGCACTAACCTTAATGTTTCGATGTTTTCGCTTACCTTTAGTTGTCGGCTTAGCCCCAAGATCCAAAGCTTCAGGGTCGAGACCTTGTTTTTCTAATGCGAGCTTAATATCATCTTCTTCAACAAAACTGACTTTAGCAAAAGTTTGAATCTGACATTTTTGACAAGTCAAAGCGACATCCAGCTCCTTGCCGGCAGGTGTGAAAATATCGATCGAGCGATTTGAATAATATTTTCGGCAGCCTGGACAACGAAAACGATGTTTTAATTGGGCAACAATTTCTTTTAAATACAAAAAGTTCATATTGATCTTTTTAATGTAAGCACACTTTAATACTTTCCACTAAACTTTTCAAGCTAAAGCGTTCGCAAATAATCCAACGCATTATTTAAGCGCTTTCTGGTTTCATCTAAACCAATAACCCACATTAATTCAAATACTCCAGGTGAAAACTCAGCACCAGACAAAGCAAAGCGCAGAGGCCACAAGGCTTGTCCGGTTTTTAGTCCAGATTCTTGGAGAATAGGCATAAATTGAGCCTTGATCTCTTCTAGCGAGTTCAAGCCCGAAAATTCGAGCCCAGACAATGTCTCGTCAATAATTTTTTTGGCAACTTCTCGATCAACTCCCAGCTTTTCATTGAGGATCAGTGGTGATAGTTCAATGTCATCCACAAAATAAAAGCTAGCATACTCAAAACTAAGCTCAGGCTCTTTGAGAATTTTATCCTCAATTGTCAGCATAGCTCTTTCTAGCAAACTTGCTTCTAGCTTCAACACATTGGCTGGTAAATAGGGAGTAGCCAATTCGAGTAACTTTGCCGCTCGATAACGGTTGAATTCGTCCTCAATTACATTACTTTTGAATGCATATTCCCAGTGATTAGGTTTAGGAGAACTAATAGTTACATCAGGGTCTAGTTTTTTCGCCATTGCCGACATATCTTCAAAGAAGAACCGACGACGCCACTGCCAATTAAACCAATTCAATTTTTCCACATCAAAAACTGCACCGGATTTATTAATTCTTTCAACAGAAAAAGCCTCGATCAACTCGTCCATACTAAAAATCTCACGGTTGTCGCCCGGATTCCAGCCTAGCAATGCAATGAAGTTGAGCAAAGCCTCTTTTAGATAACCTTTGTCACGATAAGATTGCGTCGAAACATCGTTATGTCTTTTCGATAACTTGGATTTGTCCTTATTCAAAATTAAGGGCAGATGCGCATAGTTTGGCGGTTCATAGCCAAAAGCTTCATAAAGCAGTAAATGCCTTGGCGTAGAGGGTAGCCATTCTTCACCGCGCAAAACATGACT
>CAZXGE010000062.1:0-5541 GCA_964640445.1 uncultured Candidatus Peribacteria bacterium | reverse complement strand
CTTTGTTGATGCTTTCAGCACCGCTACTGCCACCTAGGACTAATAAATATTTTGCTTTAACTGCTGGGTCGGTTGTTTGTCCTAGAAATTCCAGCGCTTTTGAAGCTTGGCCTTTGCTAATTTCGGGTCTAACTAATGTCGGCATCACCCGGATTGTACCTTTAAAACCTAAGTTTTTGGCCTGATTTGCGGCTTCTTCGTAGTTGAACCAAGCTTCAGTGCAGAATTTCAGACTGATTCTAGTGGTTAGACCAGGGGAAATGTCACTTTCTTGGATAATGATCGGAATTTTTAGCATTGCACCGGCAAGTATTACGGGCAGACTAACATAACCACCTTTGCTAAAGATAAAAGTTGGTTTTGGTGAGATGTGCTTTAGTTTTAGATAAGCTTGGATTACTCCGGTGCCAAAGCGGAACAGGTCAAAGAAATTTTTTAAGCTAAGATAGCGGCGTAACTTACCGGTACTGATGGCTTGATAGGTTGTCTGGGGATCTTTGGCTACTAAATGTCTTTCCATGCCTAAATACGAACCGAAATAGTAGATTTTGGTAGCTGGATAAGCATTCTTAAGCCCTTCGATAAGAGCCAAGTTGGGCATTAGGTGACCGGCGGTCCCGCCTCCTGTTAGCACTAGGTTTGACATAGTCATCAACCGATTTAGAGATATTTAAAAGAATACCGCAGGCAGCTAAAGTTGCAAGTAAAGAAGAGCCACCATAACTAATAAAAGGTAAGGTAATACCTGTGATCGGTATTAAAGCTGTGTTTACCCCAATGTTAATTAAAGCTTGGCCAACAATCCAAATAGTGATGCCGGCGGCAGTATACTTCGCAAAACGATCAGGTGCACCAACGGCAATCAAAAAGCCACGATAGGCAATTAAACCAAATAATCCAACTAGCACCATGGTTCTGACAAAGCCCAATTCTTCCGCAGAAGCTGCGAAAATGAAATCATCGGCCGCTTGTGGTAGCCAGTAGGATTTTTGTACGCCCTTGGTTAGGCCTCTTCCCAAAATCCCGCCTGTGCCGATGGCAATATTAGCCTGTTTCGTTTGCCAACAGTAATCACGAGTGACTGTTTCGCCTTGGTAGACATCTTTGACAATACAATTTTCTTCCGTGGGGTTAATATAGGAAAGGACTCGGTGTTTTTGATGCTCTGTGACGGAAACTAAAAGAGTAAGGGCGATTAAGCCACCGATTCCCGCTGTCAAAATATGTTTTTTTTGACCACCAGCCAAATAAAATAAAGTTACCGCGATTAAAATGAAAATCATGGTCGAGCCCAAGTCCGGCTGTAGTAAGACCGGTAATGTACTAATTGCCACCAGGATGCCAAAACTGATAAAGCCTTTATGGAAATCTTTGATTTCTTCACCCTTCCGAGATAACCACAAGGCAAGATAAAAAATTAGAGCTAACTTAGCAAACTCCGTAGGTTGTAGTGAGTTATTCCCAATTACAAGCCAACTTTTGGCAAAGGTGTTGTAGCTGCTACCAATAATTAAGACGACAATTAAACCCACAAATGAAAGTCCAAAAATCGGTACAGCTAATTTTCGCCATAAAGTATAAGGAATTTTGAAACATGCAAAAAAAGCAATTAGACCTAAGCCCAAATGGAATAGGCGCTTTTTGACTAGATAAAAACAGTCAACGCCATTTTCTCCGCATTCCGGAAATAGTACTCCGTCAGGCTTGGTGATTTGGATCGATTCGGCTACACCAATGCTCGTGATCAAGATTAGGCCGCTGACAATTAGGGCTACGATACCTAAAAGCAGAATATAGTCGATCTGATTATTATTTGTTTTTGTCAACTGCTATTTTTAGATTTTTATCAGTCGCAGTTTATCTCAATGCGAGAGTCAGGTAAACTTAATCTCAGCTTTACTTCGTTGTATAAACTGTTATGACTACACGCCTAAACAAGCTTTGTTTTTACGCTTTCGTTTGTGGATTGCTGCTCTTGGATCAGGCAAGTAAGGCTTTTTTTGTGGCCAATGGCGACATCGAGATTAGTAGATTTTTTGATTTTACTTTGAGTTACAACGAAGGCAGTGCTTTTAGCTTGGCAATTCCCAGTAGTATTAGTGGTAGTTTGGGTTTACTGGTTGCAATCTTGCTTTTGTTGATGCCATTTAGCAAAAAGTTCGACAACTATTTTAGTAATCAGCGGTTACTGGCTATGATGGCTCTGCTAACTGCCGGGGTATTGGGGAATACGATTGATCGCTTGCGCATCGGTAAAGTGATTGATTTTTTTCATTTCTCTTTTTGGCCAATTTTCAATCTGGCAGATAGCTTTTTGGTGGTGGCTTTAATAGGTTTACTGATCAGTGAATTTTTACTCAAATCAAAAAAATAAATTTTAATCATAAAAATTATGACCACTTTTACTTTGGAGCATGTGTTTTATCAGTTCCTCAGAGGGATTGTTAGCGCCTTGGTCGTGGGGGCTTTGGGTTTTGGTGTCTATTTTGGTCTGGAATCTTTGGGAACGGTATTGGCCGGATTGCCATTGTTGTTGGCTGTTGTGACAGTTTTTTTAGTGATATTCGTAGTTAATCTAACGACAATTGCTGATGGTTTTTATCGCAAAAAATTAGCTCAGAATCTGGATGTGCATTTCCTGCGTGCTTGTGGTCAGTTGTTGTTTTTTTGCTTAGTATCATTACTAATGCTAGTTGTGGCCACTGTTTTGAATGCCAGTAATTTTTCTGAAAATGTTGAGTTTACTAAGTTTATGGCTATAGTTTCAGTTTTTAGTTTAGTTTCGGCACGATTTTGGTTTGTGAATTATCAGCAATCAGAATTGAAAAACTTAGAGGTGACTAGTGCAATGTTGGCAACTTTGGTTGTAGTTTTGGGCTTTTATTTTGTTAGTCCAGTAGCGATTAGTGCGCCGATAGTTGGTATTATTTTGGCTGCTTGTTGGTTTGTTTTAGAGGCCGCAATTTACAGTTTTAGTTATTTGTTTTATTTCGGTCTCAATAATTTTTACGGTGCGGAATTTTGGCATTATTTGCCTACCAAAAAAGACGAACCCAGTGACCAACAATGATCCTAGGGCCTGGCACTCTGGAAAACGCGAATTTCTTTGTCGACTGTGCAACTTGCTCCTGAAATTTCATCATTTTTGAGAGTGCCAAATAACTTAGGCAAATGCGAACTTGAAGATGAAACTAGCTTTTTGGTAACATTTTGCTTAGTGCTTCAATGACTTTAAAGCCATCATTCGGTACCATCCAGATTGTCGTGTTGGACTGATCAGAAGAGATATCATTGATGCTTTGTAGTGTTCTCAGATGTAGGGCACCTGGCGTTGTAGCCAGTAAAGCCGCAGCTTCAGCTAAGTTGGCTGCTGCTTCTTTCTCACCAAGAGAGTTGACGATCACAGCTCTTTTTTCCCGTTCAGCTTCAGCTTCTTTGGCCATTGTGCGTTTGAGTGTTTCCGGCAGGCGAATATCTTTGAGTTCCACAGAAACAACTTCGATACCCCAGTTGATAGCAGCTTTGTTGATGAATGTTTCAATAGAATTGGCTATAGACTCTCGTTCTTGTAGTAATTGGTCTAATGTTGATCCACCAACGATGTTACGCATCGTGGTTTGGGCCAATTGGCTCATGGCATAGAAGAAATTTTCGACTTCGATCACCGCTTTGGAAGTGTCGATAATTTTGTAGTAGATCACGGCATTGATACTGATGGAAATGTTGTCTTTGGTGATAGCTTCTTGATCTGGTACATCCACAGCTTTCACACGAATGTCTACTTTCTGCAGTTCTTGAAAAACCGGAATCACAATTTTCCAGCCCGGCTCTTTAATTGCCGAAAATTTACCAAGTGTAAACAAGACACCGCGTTCGTATTGTTTGATTTCTCGAATAAATACCACATAAAAAGCAACAGCGAAAATCGCAGCAAAAATCAAAAATGTTAACAAAGGAATGCCTAACCACAGAGCTGACATAATTTAGTAAGCTAAAAAATAACTACCTCCAATCTAACAACTATTAGTGGTGCTGGCAAATTATTCGTGGTAGGGGATTTCGTCGTATGCGTTTTTACGGTGAGAAATTTTCAGAACCATAATTATTGTGATTTTATTCGCTGCTTCGGAATTTAAACGGAAAATAATACGATAGTCGCCAATTCTAAATCTATAAGTTGGCAACAAGAATCCGGTTAGTTGTTTAGAAAGTTTAAGCGGAGTCTCCAATAGAGAGATTTCTTTCAGCTTTTTAAGTAATCTGCTCGCAATTTTAGGATCGAGATTTTCGATGTCTTTGACAGCAGTTTTAGTGAATTCAATTCTATAATCCATATTTTGCCACTAAATCATCTAGTGTCGATGTTTCTTGGTTTAAGGCTTCTTGCCAAGATGATTCAATCTGGTCGTGAAATAATTGTTTATTATCTTGTGGAATTGGTTTAAGTAAAATTTGATCACCAACTAATTCGCCTACATAATATTTGGCAGGCACTTTATCACGCCAAGCCTTTGGTATGGTTAGTTGACCTCTATCGGTAGTTTTTAAAATAATCATATTCTACGGTGATTGTAATCAGAAAGTAGGAAAAACATATAATATGATATACTGTATTTTGTATTATTGCAATGTCTACTAACTAGCTACATTAAGTAATCACCCTTAAAACACCAACAACTCCGGCTTAAACAAGAGAATAGCACCGAGAATTAGCATTAGGATGCCGCCAATCAGGTTGGACATTTTGGCGTATTTTGTTGTTAGACCGATTTTTTCGAAGCTGTAGAGAGCGATCCCAAAAACAATGAAATCGTCCACCATGTACATCAAAATATAGATTGCCATATACATTTGGCGGGCCCAGAAGTCCAAGAAGTTTAGTTCCAAAATCTTGGTGAATGCTTGAGGTATACCCACGGAACAAGCAAATTCAATGATGTTAACCGAAAACGCCACGCCAATCACGCCAAGTGCCGTTAGGATTGTCAGCTCAGCTTTGACCAATTTGCTAATCCGCCCATGGATTTTGGCTCTTTGTTGCAGGTTAGTAACTTTGCATTCGCCATTGCTACTCCACCATTCGTAGAGGAAGAAACAGGCACCACCAATTGCCAACAAGCCTATCAATGGTGTAATGATATTGTCCAGCCCTACGAAGTCCCAGGTCTGATACCAGACATTGAGGATTAGATAGTACATGATTGCCTCGGCCAGGATAAACAATCCAGCCACTTGGTACATTTTTTTCTTGTCGCCAATCTGAATCAAAACCAATAGGAAAGTAACGAGTACCCACATGGCACACGGGTTGAAGCCATCGATGAAGCCCAAAATTGCCGCCATGCCACCTAAAGAGTAGGCTTGTGGGTCAATCGTTTTGTTGGTGAAAGGGATACTGATAGTTGGTAGAAGGGATGTCGTTGAGCATTCTTCGCCGTTTTCGTCACAAATACCATTTTGCACAGCGATCACTTCTTTGTTTTTACTGCCACCTTGGTCGATATATTCGCGAAAGCTTAAATTTAGATTTATGGAGCTGTT
>CAZXGE010000061.1:4193-5635 GCA_964640445.1 uncultured Candidatus Peribacteria bacterium | reverse complement strand
AAATTTTCGGAAAGAAAGTGACAATTTTTCCGTGCGAAGCACGGTTTGCCCAAAAGCGATAACCACTAATTGCTTATGAAATATTTTTTGTATGTTAGAAAATCAACGGATGAAGAAGATAGACAGGTTCTTTCGATAGAATCCCAACTGGCGGAGTTGCATGAATTTGCCCGAAAAGAAAATCTGCAAATAGCAAAAAAATTTATAGAAAACAAAACAGTCAAAGCCCCGGGAAGACCTATTTTTAACGAAATGATCTCTTTAATGGAAACCAGTAATGAAAAGATTGGAATTTTAGCGTGGCATCCCGATAGATTGGCTCGCAATTCAATCGATGGAGGTAAAATCATTTATTTGGTTGATACTGGAAAAATTGAATCGCTAAAATTCCTTACTTTCTGGTTTGACAACACACCGCAGGGCAAATTCATGCTCAATATCGCTTTTGGGCAAAGTATATATTACGTTGATAGTCTTTCGGAGAATGTTAAACGCGGCATACGCCAAAAAATCAGACGTTGAGAATGGCCGGGTCTTGCACCGCCCGGATATTTGAACGATTTAAGAACTCACACAATTGTGCAAGACCCGACCAGATCAAAACTTATAAAAAAATTGTTTTGGGCGTATGCCACTGGCAAACACTCACTTAAATATTTACAAAAATTGTCACTTTCTTTGGGCTTGGTGAGCCGATATGGAAACAAGCCTACTGCTGTTTCAAAAATTCAGAAAATGTTAAAAAATCCATTCTATTACGGAGTTTTTATCCATAAAGGAGAAATGTACCAGGGAAGTCACGAGCCAATTATTTCAAAGCAACTTTTTGATAAGGTGCAGCGGACAATGCAACAACGAGGTAAGCCACGAAAAGCAAAAGTAAAGTTGGCTTTTGCTTTTCGGAAAACATTCAATTACGGTGAGTGCGGCCGCTCGATTACAGCGGAAAAGAAAATAAAAAAGTCAGGCCGCACTTACACTTATTACCGCTGCACCAAAAAGAATGTTATTTGCCATCAAAAATATCTGGAAGAACAACCACTCGTTGAGCAACTCAATAATCTTTTTCAAAAAGTTGCTTTGAATGATGATTTAAAAGACAAATTTCTCCAAGAATGGCAGAAGGACTATAAAAAAAGCACAAATCGAGAAACCTTCCGCCCAAAATCTAAAACTGGAACTGAAAAATATTGAAGAAAAACAAATGCGCCTATTGGACGCATACCTTGAACAAACAATATCAGAAGAAGAATACACAAAAGCCAAAGAAAAAATTATCAACTCCAAAATCGACTTAAAGGAAAAAATGAAAGATTTTGGGCGGAAGGGAAATAATTGGCTCGAACCATTTAAAGAATGGATTTTATCGGCTCACCAAGCCGTCCGCAAAGCGGACACCGAAAATTTGGAAGAGAAACGAATGTTTCTGCAAAAAATCGGCT
>CAZXGE010000061.1:0-4183 GCA_964640445.1 uncultured Candidatus Peribacteria bacterium | reverse complement strand
GAACTTTCAGCTCAGGCGGCAAAAAGTGGCTTGCCGCCTGGAAAAATCGTGGGAAATTTCGGCCACAAAATCGCAATATCCGAGTTGGCTGGGGATGAGGGATTCGAACCCCCGAATGGCTGGACCAAAACCAGCTGCCTTACCACTTGGCGAATCCCCAGTCTTGCCCTAGAAAACTAAAGCAAAAGTAATTTAGCAAAAAAGCACTTAATCGCCAAGTAATTTTTTGCTATAATGATACAGATTGCACTACTGAACTTAACGACTACCATGGAAAATCAACAAATTCGCCTCCAAAAACACTTAGCGGATTTGGGCGTGGGTTCGCGGCGCAAATGCGAAGAATATATTACAGCTGGTTTGATTTCCGTAAACGGCACTGTCGTCACCGAACTTGGCACCAAAGTTGACCCACAGACCGACAAAGTCACTTGGGATCCTCAGCTCGTGGCAGCCAAAGCGGGTCGGATTCGCTATATCATGCTCAATAAACCAGCCGGAATTGTCACTACCTGCGCCAGCCATGTCAGCGAGCCAACTATTCTCGATTTGGTAAAAGTACCCGAGCGGATTTTTCCGATTGGGCGTTTGGATAAAGATACTACTGGCCTGATTATTCTGACCAATGACGGCTTGATTACGCACAAACTCTTGCATCCAAGTTTTGGCAAAGAAAAGGAGTACGAAGTGGTGGTGGATGGCCATGTTACAGAAGCTAGGGCTGCCAAGATCCGTGAGGGCGTCAATCTTTTTGGCGAAAAAACCTTACCCACCAAAGTCGAAATCCTCGGTGAAAGAAAACTAAAAATCATCCTCCAAGAAGGTAAAAATCGCCAAGTACGCCGCATCTGCCAAAAAGTTGGTCTGATTGTCATGAAATTAAAACGAACCCGCATGAATCGGCTCTGGCTAGACCCCAAGCTCAAAGAGGGCCAATGGCGTGATTTGACTAAAACTGAAGTTGAGCTATTGACAAGTTCATATAAATTATTATAATAGTAAGCTGTAAATAATTTAGCGAGAATGTTGTCAATAAATCTACACCCTGACGAAGCAATAAATTCAAGCCCCCCCCCCTCTCATCAGTTTATTCGAGATCTAATTGCTTGCTTAAGAAATAATGAAGTTCAAGAGTTTCCGAATTTAATTGACGAAAAAGTTGACCTTGAAGCCATATGGGAACAGATGATGGATGATCAATTATTAGATGAATTAGTGCTTACCTGGATGGAGGACGAAGATGTAGCTAACGATATAAAGACAATTGTGGACTATAGGAAAAATAAGGATTCAAAATGCATTAAGATTGATAGCTTTCTGAATAGCATTGAGATTTGGCTAAAAATATCTGGCGTATCCTATTTCAATCGCAATGCGATCATTACGGTACTAGGCCCAAAACTTAAAGAATCAATTGCTAAATCAATTGGCATGGATACAAAGGAGATAAAAGTAAGTACTGGCACGCTAGTCAATTTTTCCGCACTAGAAGTTGTCAAAAAAATGAGAAGACTAGGAATAGTTCACGAGAAATCAAAATCAGGATCTTCGCATCACACTCTAATCAATCCAGAAACCGAAATTAAGGCTGTGATCCCCTATCGAAGGACATCGGAATACATTCAACCATTAGTAATTTTAAACATTCTGAACCGTCTTGGTATCAAAATTGAAGAGTTTCTCAACGCCTAATCCTTCTTCAAAATCGCTAGGAAGGCATCTTGAGGCAGATTGACGCTACCGATTTGTTTCATTCGCTTTTTACCTTCTTTTTGCTTTTTAAGCAGTTTGTCTTTACGAGTACGATCGCCACCATAGAGCTTGGCAGTGACATCCTTGCGCATAGCACTGATGTCTTCACGAGCGATGAATTTGCCACCGATTGCCGCTTGGATAGCGATTTGGAATTGTGCCTTGGGGATGACATCTTTCAGCTTTTTACAAACACGCATGCCAATCTCGCGAGCTTCGGTGCGGTGGGCAATCACGGCCAAAGCTTCGACAACATCACCAGCAATATAGAAATCGACTTTCACCAGGTCATCCAGACGGAAATCCAAAAATTCGTAACTCATTGAACCATAGCCAGAAGTCAAACTTTTCAGCTGATCATAGAAATCAACAATAATATTCGCCAATGGTATTTCAAACACAACTAACACGCGATTGGCATCCAAATACTGGATATTTTTATTGAGCCCACGGCGATCTTGGCAAAGTTTCATAATTGCGCCCACATAGTCGCGTGGAACCAACACTTCGATCTTCACCCATGGCTCTTTGACGCCGTCAACATGAGCACGATCAGGCATGTAGGCTGGAGAAGACACATCCACTTCGGCACCATCTTTCATAATTGCTTTATAGGAAACACTCGGTGCGGTCACGATCAAATCCAAATTATACTCTCGCTCCAAGCGTTCTTGAACAATATCCAAATGCAATAGCCCCAAAAAGCCACAGCGGAAGCCATGTCCTAGGGCTGTCGACTGTTCTGGTTCGTAAGTTAGCGCACTATCATTGAGGCTCAGTTTCTCCAAGGCATCACGCAAAAGTGGATAATTATCGCCTTCAGTACAGAAAATACTGGCAAAAACGAAGGGACGAACCTGTGCATAACCAGGCAAAGGCTTAGCATCTAGGACATTGACGGCTTTTGACTGCCAAATCGTATCTCCCACTCGCGCTTCGCCTACGCTTTTCAGGCCGGTAACGACATAGCCGACCTCGCCAGTTTTGAGAATGTCCGCTTTCAGGTATGCGGGCTTAAAATAGCCAACTTCCAAGACTTCAAATTGGGTTTGTGTATTGAGCAGTGTCACTTTGTCACCGCGCTTAATGCTGCCGGATTCAATGCGAACATAAGTTAATACGCCTTTGTATTGGTCATAGACGGAATCAAAAATCAGGGCTTTAGTCTCTTCGTTGGTTTCGGGAATAGGTGCCGGTGGCACTTTTTCAACAATCAGATCTAGTAGTTTATCGACATTTGTGCCTTCCTTAGCGGAAATCGCCAAAATTTCAGTTTTGTCGAAACCAAAGGTCGCCTCGATTTCGGCACCAATGCGCTCAGGATCAGCAAACGGTAAATCAATCTTGTTCATCACCGGAATAATCTCCAAATCATGCTCCATCGCCAAATAAGTATTGGCTAAAGTCTGGGCCTCAATCCCCTGGCTAGCATCGACCACCAAAATAGCACCTTCGCAAGCCGCCAAACTCCGAGAAACCTCGTAAGTAAAATCCACATGTCCAGGTGTATCAATCAAATTTAAAATATACTTTTCGCCCTTATAAATATGCTCCATGCGCACCGGCTGCAACTTAATCGTAATCCCGCGCTCTTGCTCTAATTCCATCGTGTCTAGGAGTTGCGAATGCATATCGCGCTTAGCAACAGTGTTGGTAATTTCGATCAAACGATCGGCCAAAGTAGACTTACCGTGGTCAATATGGGCAATAATACAGAAATTGCGAATTTTAGAGTCTTGTTGCGGATCAATCATGAAGAAATTTTTTACGGTTGCGAAAAGGATTTTGGCAGAGAATTGGATGGAAGTAAAGAAATCGTTGAGGATTAAAATATTTACAATTGCGAAATTGATGCCAAACTAATTACCGCGGACAAGAAATTTGCAGAGACAATAAATGACCCCACGCGGATCATCCAGTTTTCAGTCTGAGATCCTTGTATTTTAGCCCTCTTTCTGCTATAATTAAAGGATTTCAATTAAAAAAAACTGAATGCAGTTCAAAATTCCGCAAAATGTACAGAGGGAAGACACGGTAATTGGCCCTGTAACCTTCAAGCAATTGGCCATCCTGTTGGTAGGTGGAGGGCTTACTTATGCGGTTTATTTACTGTTAGCACAATCATATATCTGGACTGTTTGGCTGCCGCCTGTGGTGATTTTGGGTGGACTCACAGCTGCAATTGCTTTTTTGAAGTTTAAAGACATGAATTTCGTGACTGCGTTGCTTTATTTTATCGAATTTAGCTTTAAGCCAAAAATCAGAGTTTGGAAACAGGGACTCGCTGATGTCCGTCTACCAATCTTACAAGCATTGCCAGAAGAAGCCAAAAAAATCGCCAAAACTGAGGCTATAGTCTCGGATCAAGACCGTAGACAAAAGCTATTGGAGCTATCAAAATCGGTCGATCGTCTTTCTACACTAAATCAAT
>CAZXGE010000060.1:0-5747 GCA_964640445.1 uncultured Candidatus Peribacteria bacterium | reverse complement strand
TTTACCAAGCGTATTCTCAGTAATTGAACCATTTAGTGTCGTAGCAATATCTAGCTCTAGTGCCAAATTGGCACCATTATTACCGCTAATCCCACTCACGCCAAAGCTACCAATGGTAGATCCGGGCATGTATAAAGACACATTGGCTGGATAGACGCCACTTCCAGCTGCGGTAGCAATTCGGAAGCTGTTATCAGTAAAGTTCAATGTGCCAACACTGTTGCCATTATTGTAAATTGGATAAAAGCTCCAGTCGTCACTCACCCAGTCTTCGAAATCATTGTCTGTCATAGTAATAGTCGAGATGTCAACTGAGCTATCACTAAATCGAACAAAGGAGTTAGCGCCATTGGCACCATCCATATCGCCAATTGTATTGTTGTTTGCTGTAAAGTTAACTCCGCTACCACCGCCGACTAGAATCATATGAGTGCCACCGTCGCCAGTATAGCCAGTTTGAATTGTATTATTAGAGAAGGTTATGCTTTCTGTAGCCGAAACGGAAATTTTGGGGAATTTCTCGCTAGCATCAGGGGCAAATGTATTGCCGGTTACAACCAGTTCTGTCATTGAGCTCGTACCATTGTCTTTGAATAAAAAGTTATTCGAGCCAGAATCGGAACAGTCAACGATTGTACTATTTTGGATAGTCACTTTCGTTACACCGCTTTGCACAGCGATACAATAGCCTGCAACCATGTTGCCCGAGTAGTCGAAAGTTACATTGTCAAAAACAACGCCACCACTCAGACCACTACCATCAGTCAAATTTAGATAGGCAGTTGAATTGCCTTCAAAAGTAATTTTCAAATCTTGAAACCGTAATTCTGTCGCGCCAACAATTCCGGCATTGAGCATTACAGGACCGATATCGCGTAATTCGGTACTGTTACCCACGCCCACGAAGTTTAAGGCCTTGGTCACGGCTGTCCCGGCTCCGGAATAAATACCTGCTGCCAGATCGATCGTATCGCCATCGCTTGCTTGCGATTGGGCGTTGTAAATTGTGGCACAAGGACTGGAAATGTTCGTACAGTCATTAGCCAATGCCATATCGTCACCTGTGTCAGGATTGACATAGCGAATAGCGGCTTGTGTTGTTCCAGCAAAAACTAGAACACTAAATACCAGACTTAAAGATAGTTTGAGGCTCGTCTGAATCAACCTCTGCATGCTCATGAAGCGCGATTTCTTCATTTGATTTGGGTTACTTTTTTGAAATAAATCTTGAAATTATAGCACAACTATCGCAAAAAAACAAATAGTCTGGCGTTCTTGTTTTCTCTCCCTTATAATTGGTTTCCGTAAGCTAAAAAACGACTATGAACTACTCTCAAGAAAGTTTGGACCGCCTCCAGAAACTGGAGAAAATCAAAAATTTGGGTATTAACCCTTATCCCGGCAAATACGAAAAATTGCATAGCCTTGCCGATCTGCATCAGGCTTATGAGCAGAAGTCAGAACTTAGATCTACAGACGAAGTCAAGAAGAATCCATTGCCTAGCTACAAAACGGCTGGTCGTCTAGTCGCCATGCGTAGTCATGGTAAGCTCAGTTTTGCCAAACTGAAAGATGATACAGCAGAATTGCAAATTTGTTTTATCGAGGAGCTTTTTACTGATGCAGAGGTCGAACTACTCAAGCTTCTCGATGTTGCCGATTTTATTGGCGTAACTGGTGAACTATTTTTGACTAACCACGGCGAATTAACTCTAATGGTTAAGGAATTTGTGCTACTTGCTAAAACAATCCGTCCTTTGCCTGAAAAGTGGCATGGTATCAAAGATCAAGAAACGAAATATCGCAAACGCTATCTGGATTTAGCTTCTGATGCTGATACTTTTCGTCGTTTCCAGCTTAGGGCAAATTTTATGAGAGCGATGCGTGATTTCTATCATCAAAATGGCTTTATCGAGCTGCAAACCCCGATTTTGGTTAATAAAGCTAGTGGTGCTTTGGCTACCCCTTTCGTGACTCATCATGAAAGTTTAGATTTGGATGTCTATCTGCGTATAGCAACGGAAACCTATCTCAAAAAAGCTGTGGCCGGTGGCTTCGAGCGTGTATACGAACTAGGGCCAGTTTTCCGCAATGAGGGTATCGATCCTAGCCATTTGCAAGAATTTTATATGTGCGAACACTACGCCGCTTATTGGGACTATGAAGATAATATGCGTTTCACCGAAGCGATGATTCGTTACATTCTCGATCAACTCTTCGGTACACAAATCGTAACAATTAGAGACCGTGACGGCAATCCGCATCAGGTTGATTTCGGCAAAGAATGGCCACGCGTGACCATGGCTGAATTAATCAAAAAAGATGCCAATATCGACTTGTCAGAAGTCAATACTGCTGAAGGTTTGCGTGCAGCCATTAAGGCCCAGGGTATCAAATTAGATGTGCCAAACTATGAGCAGCTGGGTTATGGCAACCTACTTGATGTCTTATACAAAAAAGTTTCTCGACCAAAACTGGTCGAACCAGTGTTTTTGATTAAACACCCTGTCGACTTGTCACCATTGGCTAGACGCAGCGATTCTGAGCCAGAATTGACCGACCGTTTCCAGCTTGTAGTGAGTAGCTGGGAAGTTGTTAATGCCTACTCAGAGCTAGTGGATCCAGTTGACCAAAAGGCTCGCTTGGAAGACCAAGCTCGCCTCAAAAGCCAAGGTGACACCGAAGCTATGATGATGGATGAACCATTTATCGAGGCTATGGAACACGGAATGCCGCCAATGTCCGGTTGGGGTATGGGCATCGAGCGAATTATCGCCCTCTTAACCGAACAAGATAACTTGCGTGATGTTGTGCTTTTCCCTCTACTTCGTCCAGAGACAAGCTCGGATATTGACTAAATTATTAATCTAAGCCCAATCTTATGCTTACGCACCCTCAAATTGCCATTCTCGACTATGGTAGTCAGGTTACTCATTTGCTAGCTCGTGCTATTCGTAAGCTCAAGGTTTATTCAGTGATTTTGGACCCAGAAACGCCAGCTTCTGAGCTGAAACAGTATAAGGGTATTATTTTGTCAGGTGGTCCAAACTCAGTTTATGATGAAGGTGCGCCGCATGTAGATGAGGAAATTTTCAATTTGGGTATTCCAGTTTTGGGTATTTGTTATGGGCATCAGCTGCTAATGCATCTGCTCGGTGGTAAAGTTGAACCAGGTAAGACCAAAGAGTATGGCAAAGCAATGATCGACATTATGGATAATCAAGGCTTGCTCAGCCAGTTTGGCTTGGGTAGTCAAACTCAAGTTTGGATGAGTCATGGTGACACTGTCACGGCTCTGGCTCCTGGATTTCGAGTTTTGGCCAGTACTCCAGATTGTGAAGCCGCAATTATTGGTAATGATGAAAAGCGTTTTTATGGCTTACAGTTCCATCCTGAAGTCAATCACTCTGTCTCTGGTGATTTGATGTTAGATCAATTTTTGACTATCTGTGAATGTGATCGTGACTGGGAAATTGCTGATTTCTTGAATGCTAAACTGGCTGACATTCGCAATTTTGTTGCTGCTAAAAATGTATTTTTGTTGATTAGTGGTGGTGTTGATTCTACTGTGGCTTATGCAATTTTGGCAAAAGCATTGGGTAATGATCGAGTAAGAGCGTTGCTTGTCGACAATGGATTTATGCGTAAAGGTGAGATTGCTCAGGTTAAAGAGGCCTTAAAGGCAATTGGTATCGACAATTTGCTGGTTGCAGATAGCGAAGCGCAGTTTTTGGAAGCCCTGGAAGGTGTCTATGATCCCGAAACTAAGCGCCAAATCATCGGCAAAGTTTTCTTGGATGTTAAAGATCAAATGGCCTTAGAGCAAAATTTAGATCTGGATACTTGGCTGCTTGGTCAGGGTACAATCTATCCTGATACAATCGAAAGTGGTGGTACAAAGCATGCTGATAAGATCAAAACCCATCATAACCGTGTTGACCAAATTACCAAGTTAATCGAGGCTAACCAAATCATTGAGCCATTAGCTGATCTTTACAAAGACGAAGTTCGCGAGCTTGGCACTTTATTGGGCTTACCAGAGGCACTTACAGCTAGACATCCTTTCCCAGGGCCGGGTCTGTCTGTGCGTGCTTTGTGTACGCCCGATCAGGTTTCTGAGCCTGATTTCGCTGAGCACAACAAGCAAATTGCTACAGTTTTGGCTAGTCATGGCTTTTCTGGATTGCAGCCGCAAATTTTGGCGTTAAAAAGCGTTGGCGTCCAAGGTGATGGACGTACCTATCGTCACCCATTAGTGCTTTCAGGTTCAGCATTGGAGCAAAATTTAGCTGAACTACTGGATCTTTCCACCGATCTTACCAACCGATTCTCCGTGATTAATCGGGTTCTGTTTGACTTGGATGCCTCAGATCCCGAAAGCTATGTCTTGTTGCCTAGTCGTTATCTGACGAAAGAGCGTCTAGATTTGCTACGCGAAGTAGACAGTATTTTCCAGGCTTTACTAGTCAAATACGGTGTTTATCAGGACTTGTGGCAAGTACCTGTCGTGTTGGTGCCAGTTGGTAATGGCCATAATGAGCATGAGTCAATAGTTTTGAGGCCGGTAGCTTCGCTAGAAGCAATGACAGCCGATGTCTACATCTTACCAACGGAATTACTTCGGGAATTCATGGAAACAGTCAGAACGCAAAAATTGCCGATTTCGCACGTTTTCTATGATCTTACACATAAACCCCCCGGAACGATCGAATGGGAGTAAATTAAGGGCATTACAACCATTTTAGAACGATCCAAATTGCAATGAAGCCCAGGACTAGGATGTAAAGGATGGCGGCATAGATCCATTTATTGACTTTTTCCAGGTGAAGTTCTTCGTCTAGACGAGCAATTACTTGATCTTTCTGTCCTAATTCTTCGATTCTTATAGTGTCCAGTTGTGCTTTTTCGGTCTCTTTTTGGCTGATCAGGAGCTCTTTTTCCTGTAGTTGTTCTTCATATATCCTTGTCGTTTCTAGGAGCTTGATTTGTTGGTTTTCTAACTCAAGCTTAGGTACTAATTCGCTAATTTGTGCTTCTAGCTGGCCTATACGATAGCTGGCTTGGGCTAAACGCTTATCTTTGATGGCTATTTCTTCTTTTAGCTCATTAAAAATTTGCTCAAAGACCATGGTTGTTTTTTCTGGCTTTCTGTAGGTGTTTTCTTCGTTATTGCGGTTTGTGTCTTCTTGTCTAGTAGACATATCGTCACGATTTTCGACTTTTATGTCGACTTTGTCGACTGGACGCGTTTTGTTATGTCTAGTTGTTGGATCTGTCGACTTTTTGGGGTTGAGTATGTTGAGTATTTCTTCTTTAGAGAGCCAAATCCTACCATCTGATTTGACTGAGGATAGTTTGCCATTATCAATATACCTGTCTACTGTACGAATAGAGACATTTAGTAGGCGGGAAGCGGTATTTCTGTCTATATTGTATGTCGTCATGTTGACAATGGTTTGGCTATAATGTCTATAAGCTGTCTATGACAATAGACAAGGATGTCTAGACATATGTCATCGACAATTTAGCATTCTCTTTTTTTACTGTCTAGATCAAGTTTATTTGCAATTTAGGGTGTCTAGTGGTATGTCTGTTTGTGTTGTCTATAATGTCTATGTCTTGTCTATGATTTGCCTGGTTCTGGATTCGCTGCGTAGTGCTCACAATGTTGGCAGTTTTTTTCGTTCGGCGGACTGCTTTGCTGTCGACAAGATTTTTTTGACTGGAATTACGCCCTCGCCGCTGAC